>JAFGMN010000150.1 GCA_016927515.1 candidate division CSSED10-310 bacterium
CCCCGGGGGGGGGGGGTGGCGGTTAGTGGTGATCGCGGGCCAGTGCATCCAGCAGGATTTCGGACACGTCCCTGACCTGTACGGCTGAATCCGCCTGTTTATCGTTGGCTGCGTCTGACAGCATGATAAGGCAATAGGGACAGGAAACCGCAATTTGATCGGCGTTGGTATCCCGAAGCTGCTCGAACCGACGGTGATTAATTCTGTCTCCAGCTTCCTCCAGCCAGAACATCCCGCCGCCCGCACCGCAGCACAACGCCTGTGAACCGCTTTTTTCGGGTTCGACGGCGACCAGGCCCTTGATTTGATTGATGATCTGGCGGGGCGCTCGAAACTCGCCATTGACCCGGCCCAGGTAACAGGAATCATGAATCGCCACCCGGTTGAACGTATAATCTGCCGGGAAAACCGGATTATTCTCGATCCAGCGGCTCAGAACCTGTGTATGATGCTCGACAACGAACGTACCGCCGAAATCGGGATACTCATTTTTAAATGTGTTGTAACAATGCGGGCATATTGTGAGTATTTTCCGGACACCCCGTTCCCGAAAAAGGTCGATGTTGGCCTGTATCATTGCTTGACCCAGCGCTTCTTCACCGAGACGACGCGCGGTTTCTCCGCAACACATTTCATCGGGACCCAGGATACCGAAGGATACCCCCATCCGCTTCAGTATCTGCACGATCGATCGACTGATTCGCATGGCACGATCATCAAACGAACCCGCACAACCGATGTAAAGAAGATACTCTGCATCTGGATGGTCGGCAAACAGTGGTACGTCCAGTCCCGTTGACCAGTCGGCGCGTTTGGACGATCCGATATTCCACGGATTGCTATTGTTTTCAAAGCCCTTGAACACTTTTTTCAAATCTTTGGGAAATTCACCATGATTCAGGTTCGCTGCCCGGCGCATACCGATGATTCGATGGACGTATCCGATATTCACCGGGCACGCCTGTTCACAGGCATGGCACGTGGTGCATTCCCAGATCTCGTCTTTCCCGACAATATCCGGTATCAGTTTCATTTCGGGTTCCCGCTCCGGATCGCCCGAAAGAATCCGATCGGCGTCTTCATCCTGCAGAAAATGGTTCTGGGCTCGGGTGATTTCCCTTGGTGCCAATTTTTTTCCGGTCATCGCCGCGGGGCATTCCTCGTTGCATCGACCGCATTCGGTGCAGGAATATAAATCGAGGACATCCTTCCACGTATGATCGTCCATTTTTTCGATTCCGAATGATTCTTTCGATTCGTCTTCCAGGTCCAGCCGGGTCAATCTGCCGGAACGATGGAGGGGTCGCAGGTAAACATTGAATGCGGATGTGAGGATGTGCATATGTTTTCCGGAGGGTAAGTAGACGAGGAAGCCGAGAATTCCGAGGCAGTGCAGAAGAATGCTGATCTGGCCGGTCCAATAGCCGGTGGTGGAGAGGTTGCCGGAGGGGGTGCGGAACATGGGTGCGAGCAGGGAGCCGATGGGAGCGTACCAATGAAAGCCGGTGGCTTGCTGTGCGTGAAAGGATGCGTCGAACAGCATATCGGTAATCATCAGCATGGCAATCATACTGAGGACAAAGGCAGCGCCGGGTGTGTTCAGCAATCGGGGAATTTTACGGATATATCGTCGGTAGGCGGCATACGCGACCATGGCGAGCACACCGATATTGGCCGTATCCTTGATGAGGGAGTATGAATTACCGATGAGTGTTTCGGAGCCGAGCAAGGGGAGGTGGGTGTGGTAACCCAGCAGGAGCATGGAGAACAGGGTGATGGCCCGAAGGAGGAGAACGAGGAATCCCCAGAAGATGACCGCATGCATGATACCGGGCAGGGGATCTTGGAAGAGTTTTTTCTGACCGAGAAAGACGGCGAGCCATTCGGGTATGCGTTGACGGTGATCGGTGATGGGATCCGGGACGGATTGAACGTGAGTCAAGATGGCGAATTTGCGGTGGATTATTTTAATGAAAAAATACAAAGCAGTCGCAATCGCCATGGATATGATGAATGCGTGAAGAAACGTCTGTTCCATACCAGGTTCCCTCCGGGAAATCGGTTTACCGATTCAGGATTTTTTTCAATTCCTCTTGTAGTACGGGTAGCACCTTGAAAAGGTCTCCGACAATGGCGAAATCCGCTTTTTTCATGATCGGTGCTTCCGGATCGGAATTGATGGCAATGATGAAGCGAGCCGAACCCATCCCTGCGAAATGCTGGATGGCACCGGAAATGCCGCATGCGATATAGAGGACCGGACTGACGACCTTGCCGGTCTGACCGACCTGGTGTTTATAGGGTATCCAGCCTTCATCGACAGCTACGCGGGACGCCCCTACTGCCGCTCCTATGCTGCGTGCGATATCGTCGATTACCTTGAATCCATCGGGGCCGCCGACGCCACGGCCTCCAGAAACAATGATATCGGCTTCGGTCACGTCGAGAGTGTCCTGAGCGGATGCGAGTGCTTCCCGTACCACTGCGCGAATCGTTTTCAGTGATGGGGATAGATCGTGGACAACGGCCGGGTGGCCGGTTGGTTGGGGTGTGTCGAATACGTTGGGTCGGATTGTTATCACGGCGCGAGGAGCGAGAATGTCCACATCGGCCATGACTTTCCCGGAATAGATGGAACGGGTCACGGTGATGTGATCACCGGATTGAATGGCGGTGACATCGGTTGCCAGGGCGGCGTCCATGCGTGCGGCGAGGCGGGCGGAGAGGTCCCGACCCAGTGCTGTGGCAGCGATGATCACGGTGTCCGCATGGAGTTGATCGATAGCGGTGAAGACGGCATCGGTATACGTTTCGCTTTGGTAGACGAGATAATCAGAGCCGTGAACGTGGAGGACTGATTGTACGGGATACTCGCTCAGGGTTTCTGCGGCGGAACGGGAACCGATGATCACGGCATGGACAGGGTTATCGCCGGCGATGTTTCCGGCGGCGTGGATGGCTTCCAAGGCTGATTTTCGGACGGTGCCGTCTTTTACTTCGGCCCAGATAACGATAGCTGACATGGTTGATCCTCCCTTTACAGTATCCTGGCGTCGTTCTGTAACCACGCTGCGGCTTTCCGTGCCGCTGTTTCCGGGTCATCAGTGATGAGTTGCCCGGCGGTTCGTGCCGGTGGAAGGGCCAGACGAACCACGCGGCTTTTCAGTGCTGGAGCGGAGATATCGAGATCGGCAAGGGTCCGGATATCCAGCGGTTTTGTTCGAGCGCGGCGAACGGCCATCAGGTTGGGATACCGGGGTTCGTTCAATCCTTTTTGACAGGAAAGGACGCCGGGTAGTGGCATATCGATTCTCAGTGTGCCTCCGTCGATTTCCCGTTCCACGGTGACCTGTGAACCATCCAGGTTCAACGCACTCACATTGAGTACGTGTGGCATACTGAGGAATTCAGCCAGTGCAGCTCCCAGGGCATCATCGCTGGTGTCGATGAATTCTCGACCGCATAGAATAAGATCCGGTGGTTCCGCGGAGAGTGCTGAAGCGATAATCCGGGCCTGGGAAATGATGTCCAGCGAAACGGCATTCTCGTCAGCAATCAACAGCCCTTTTTCGACGCCCATGGCCATAGCTGTCCGGATCACCTGTTCGGCATCCGCATGGCCGATACACACGGCGGTAACGGAGCCGTCATGTTCTTCCGCCAGCGATACCGCAGCTTCAACTGCGAATTCATCATATGGATTCATGATCCACTTGATATCATCTTCCACTATCCGGGCCGGATTGCCTGGATCGATTGCGATAACCGCTTCAGTATCCGGCACTTGCCTTAAAACAACAGCGATATCCATCGGTCTCCCTTTCTGATACGGGTTATGTTATTCCACGCGACACCTCTTTATTACTTCAAGGTGCCGACGGATTCAAGATGCGATTGACAGAATGATCAGTCGTATTCTTTTGCTGGTTCGTCACCGGTAAGGGCGCGCGTGGCGGCATCGCGAAGGGAAGCCATTTCGTCGCCGCCCGGGTAACAGAAGATTGGTTTGCCGATCCACTGAATCCGTTCAATGATCCACGGTGTGAGTCTGCGATCGTAGATGATCCCACCGGTCAGAACGATGCCGTCGACTTCGCCTTTCAACACGGCGGCGGCCGCGCAGATATCTTTTGCGATCTGATAGGCCATTCCTTCCAGGCACAGCAGGATGAAATTCTTGTCGACCCCCGGTTTAAGAGAATCGATGTCTTCCTGGGCAACGGGTTTGCCATCGAGATAATGTTCGAGGAACAGCAGGTCGGAGGTGCCGAGATAGGCGATCAATCCGCCTTTACCTTTGAGTTTCAGTTTGATTTCCTGGAGTGTGTATTTGCCTGAAAATGCCATTTTCAGGACGCCGCCAGCCGGCACACCGCCTGAACGTTGAGGCGTGTAAGGACCGTCGCCATCCAGTGCCTGGTTGACATCCACGACCCGCCCCTTCCGGTGAGCACCGACACTGATACCGCCTCCCCCATGCATGACG
>JAFGMN010000151.1 GCA_016927515.1 candidate division CSSED10-310 bacterium
AATCAACCGTGATCAGGATAGCGATCTCCGGTTTCCCATTCCTGCATCGCTGGATCGATTTCTGGTTCGATGCCTGCAGGACAATCCGAAGAACCGTTGGAAAAGCATGGCCGAAGCTGCCGGAGCCCTGATAGGGATTTTTTCGGAAATTACTGGCAGACCCTACGATCGAACAGCGCCGGAAGGAACAATGGATATCGGACGTCCACTCCAGCCGTATTCCCGAATCACCGCCACCGGATATGTCTGGGCCGACCCGGAAAAACGGCTCAGAAAAGCCTGTGAAGCGAATGAAATCCCCTGTCCGGTTCTCCCTCGGTTCACCGGGAACCGAAGAGACAGGATCCTGGCGGACCTGGAGATTCTGGAAGATGCCGAGTCCCTCTTTAAAAAACTCCCTGAGATGCAGATTCTGCAGTATCTGGATGAAATGATCGCTGTCATTGCCGACAAATCGATTGTCCTGATGGAGTTGCATGATTATCCGGGAGCGATCCAGCATTATGAGGAGGCGATTGAATGGGTTACAGAGAACCGAGCGTTGACAGAACCGAAAAAGACCGTTCTGCTCCTTGAATTGTACAAACGGAAGGCGGATACCCTTCTTACCGCCCACTGTTTTCCTGAGGCGGTGGAAATGTATCGCCTGGTGCGAAGCCTTTTCAGCGAGAGGACGGATATTCCGGATACGCAGCTTTTGCTCAGTATCCGGATCCGATCGGGTGTGAACCTGGCATACACCCTCTATTTTCTGGGCAAAACGTCGGAATCGCTGAAAATCAGCACCGAGTTACTGAACGAGATGATCACACCGGCATACCATGAGAGGGTCGACATGGCGGATGTTGAACTGGGCACTCTGCATCTTAACCGGGGTCTTGCATTCTGGCAGCGGGGACAGTTAACGGAAGCGCTGCAGGAATATGATGCGGCGCTTGATCTGCAGCGGAGACCGCATTATCAGGCCAAAGCCCCGGATGCCGTTACCGACCTTGCCAAAACGCTGTCGAATAAAGCGCTTATTTTGCACAGTCTCGGTCGTTTCGAGGAAGCGGAATGTTCGCTGTTGGAGGCGATTCTTCTCATCGAGAAACAGCTTTTGGAAGGGACTCGCTCCGACCTTGCCGGCGTGCTTAGTGTATTCTACATCAACATCGCCGGTATTTATCTGGAACGGGATGCCTGGCATCTGGGTTTGAGATATGTGAAAAAAGCGAAGGAGCTATTGAACCGGAATGTTCATCTTGAGGGTGTCCGTGAGTTCGAAAACCAGATTTCGCGGATGTTGATGTTCGAGGCCTCGTGCATGGCCGGGCTGGGTAAAGTGGAGCAGGCTGTCCTGAAAATAGATCAGGCGGTTGCGTTGCTGGAGAGGCTTGTTTTCGAGTTTAACCGGGGTGATTTGCAGAGGGAACTGGCAAGCTGTTTTGTCCATAGGGCCATCATCATGGAAGCGGCGGGCCGGCTGCAGGAAGCATCGGAATCCGTCAATCAGACATTTCGGCTCAGGCAGCGTTTTGCAATGGAATCGGAAACAGGCGATCTGCAGGATACGCTGCTGATTGCCCAATGTATCGATTCACGAGTCAGACTCCGATCCGGTATCACAACCGATGGGAAGGAAATCAGCGATCTGATATCACTGGTTGAGAAGGAACTCGCTAAAACATTTAAACTGAAGCTCCGGCAGCAGGTGGATCAGATGCGGAGCGTGTTGAGGGCGTTCGACGCGGAATCCGCATCACCCTCTTGATGTCAAACCGTCCCAGGCCCTTTAATGCCGGCGCGCTTCCGCGTCCATGTCAGATGAGATGGCCTGCTAATGCCACCCGAATGTGAACGAGTCCATTTCACCGAACAGTTCTGTCATTTCCGGATTGGTCATCCCTGCATACCAGGCGATGTTATCTGCTGAACCGGCATTCGCCGGCCAATCGAACCGTGGCAGAACATGTATGTATTGAATTCCCGGATAAATGGTCTTGTTGTAGAAAGAGAAATCGTCAAATTCCGGTGCGAAAAAAAAGTGACCGTATACATCCAGAATCACGAACACCGGGATATCGGGATATTCTTCGAATGTATTGTTGCAGATCTGGACATCACAGTAGCATTCATTACCCGATTCGAAATCCTGGAGAGGCATCGTAATCATGCAGCCGAAAACACAGCATTCCATGGGATTCCGAAAGATGTGATAGCCCATATCGGCCTGCCCCGTATCGACAAACCGGTCGGTGCGGGTGGACGATTCACTCAGGCGGAAGGAGCCGTCATCTGTCGAATATGAAATGTCAGAACTCAGCTGGCATCCGGCATTGATACATGGACTGTCGGCGTTGTTTCCGGAATCTATATGACTCAGGAAGTAGTCTCCGTTGATTCCTGACACAAACAGGGGATCAGCGTTGATGTTACCCATTCCGGAAACGCCACCGTTCACATCACAACATTGAACCGTTAGTGTAGAGATTGTCTCGTCGATTTCATCGATTGCATTTCCCCATAGAATGGAATTGCTCAGGGTGACCGTGCAATTATTCAGTGCAAATGCTCCTCCTGCATCACCGGCATAGTTATCTGCGATGGTTAGATTGAGCGCGTTGAAAACGGAGTTAATCGCATAAAAACCACCGCCGAATTCGATCGCGTGATTAATCGTCATTAAATTGTTGAGCAGAACGGGGGAGGATGTATCGACATACATACCTGCACCCGTGGAGCTGTAATTTGAACTGATATTGCAGCAGATGATGACAGGTGATGCGGCGTTAAGGTAGACACCGCCCCCTTTAGGACCGGCATTATTGTCGAGAATACTTGTAAAGGCGATGATTGGACTCGCTCCGCTGATGTAGATGCCGCCCCCGTTGCGGATGGCCCTGTTGTCCCTCATAAAGCATGAACCGAAAAACGGAGTGAATTGCAATGCCGTTGAAAAGGCGACTCCACCTCCGTCAACACCCGCCTGATTCGAGGTAAAAGAGGTTTGCTCAATCTCGATCGAGCGAACACCGGAAGAATCTCCGAATGAAATACCTCCGCCTGAACCACCGGCTTCATTATTCAGGAAGGACGTATTCCAGAGATTGATTTTTCCATCATACACGTCGATTCCCCCGCCGTTCGACAGCGTTTGGTTATTCTGAATGAAACTTGTTTTTACCGTCAGCTCGGAGGATTGTACGTAAATTCCACCCCCTCCACTGTCGGAATGCGTCGTTTCATTATCATTGATAGTGCAGTTCATCAATTCAACTTTCGAACCGGTCCAGATACTGAGGCCACCCCCTGATCCGGTCGATGAATGACCGTTGATTTTGCAGTCCTTTATGCTGACGCAGGCGTTGTTTATCATGATTCCAGCACCGCCCTGCAGTCCCGATGTTAGCGCTCCACCGTGAATGTGGAATCCTTCAATCCAGGATTTCTGCGTTTCAGGAATATTAAGACAGGAAAACACACGATTCGTTTCATTGGCATCGATGACCGGCATGACATCCGACGAGGTGCGAATCAGAGTAATGCCAGCCTTCATCTCGATCGGAAAGATTTCAGGAAACTCCGGATTGTCGGCACTGTATGTGCCGGCTGCCACGGTGATCCGATCACCTGCTGTTGCTGCCGCCATGGCGTGTGTGATCGTTTTATAATCAAAGCCGGCGGTATGGCCAACCGTCAGCAGTTCGGCCTGCGCTGAAAATATACATCCAAAGAATCCGATAATCATAACATGGTACACCGTGATCCGTTTCATGGTATAACCTCCCGGAGATTCACAACGACCCGTATCTCAAGGACTCAATGTAAATACTGTAACTGAGCGTCGTAAAAACTGTCAAATGCAAGGGTGAATGCGCTAAAGCGAAACCGGGTTCATCGGCATGTCCGAAACCGCTGTTTCCAGACATCAAATGCCCGGATTTTCAGCATTTCCTCGTATCCAGTAAAGAATCCGCTTCTTCTTTGTCCCGTGCGGATGCCCTTTCCGAAGCAGTGTGTAAGGACGAGATATCAGATCGGGAATGGATTCTTCCTGATTAATGATGATGCTGTCATACTCCTCATCACACCCGGCGATAATTCGATCCAGCCGTTCCCGGGAAGTGATCTGAGGCACCGCCCAATCGCCATAGACATAAAACAATCCCAGCATGGTTCCACTGAAATTCCACCCGGCGACACGATCGCGCAGGGGTTCCGGAATACCCGCCAGGTAATTATGGATACCGGGTTCAAGGTTTTTCTCGACGTCGATGATATGCATCGGAACAAGAAAAAACCCGAAAAAAAGCAATGCAGAACTTGTGAAAAGGCACATTGCGTGGGATGTATGTTTTTTCATCATTGACAACGCGATATAACCACAGAATATGGCTGAAAGCGCACAGATCGCATGGCGGATGGACCATTGCGAAAGCGGAACCTGCAATTGGGCGGGAATCGCTTTCACAAACAGAACGGTGATCCACGGCGACACGGTGAATACAATCAGCAATACGAGGCATAACACGGTGATAAACCAGCAGTAGCGCTGACACCATTTGGGCATTGTCCCGGAAATACATTGTGAAGCCATGATGGCGAATGCGGGTAAAACCGGGAGCAGATAGACATCCCGTTTAGTGGAAGGCAAACTCAACAGAAGATACGTTCCGACGGTCCAGAGGAATAGAAACAATGTGCTTGTTCCATGTAGTTTCGGCAAGGAGCGGTAGTTCCGGATCGTCTTGACGAACCACGCAATCACAAATGGCATCCACGGCATGGTGTATAAAAGTACTGTCTTGACATAGTAGACGGGATCATGGGGATGCATATGACCTTTGTGGGTTGATTCACCGTTGAATCGGCCAATATGATTCACATGAAAAAATTCATGCCATGTTGCGGCGTCCGCCGTTATTTTGAACATCATGAGCCAGGTCAGGACTCCGGAAAAAAATAATATCGCACCGATCATGATGGCCCATGTATCCCTTCGATTGCGCAAAAGATTCTCCCGGTTCAGCTTTCTGGCGATTATCATTCCTGCAAAAGGAACGAAAATCAGGAGCGCACCGATAAATCCTTTCGAAAGAAATGCTCCGATACTGAACACTCCGGACAGAACGAACCATCTGGAGCACTGTGTTTCAAAACCTTCGACTATGGCCCAGACTGCTGCAGTAACAAAAAACGCCAACGCCGCATCGACACGAATCCAGTGGAAATTTTCTACAAATCCCGCCATGGTCGCCAGGATAGCCATTGCGGGCAGCGTTGATCGCAATCCGAACAGACGCCGCGCGATTAAACCTGTGAAAAGAAGCACGCCCAAACCCCAGAACACGGTGGTCAGTCGCGTAGCGCCGGCAATGCCGAAAGAATCACCCAGAACCCGAATCGCCAATCCGGCACCTGCGAAGTAAAGAGGTGGTTTCTCGACAAATGGTGCGCCGGCCAGACGAGGAATGATCAAATCACCTGTTCGAGACATCTCCAGCGAAATAGCCGCAACTCGCGGCTCATCCGGCGTCCAGAGTTCCCTGTCAATAATCCCGGTAAAACAAACCATCAAACAGAGCAGAATTATAAGTTTACAGTTTTGAAATGACATGCACGAAAATATCCTAATCGCGTTGTGATGCTCGCCATTCGGCAGCTATATTTCCCGAATTTACGCCATCCATCGTTGTAGATGGAGCATTCTGATTATTTTAGTGGACTTTCCCTGGGAATGTCAAAGTAAAAGAGCACCGGTAACGATACAGTAAAAGAGCACCACCTGTTATTGATTTGATTCGAGTATTCAGATTCA
>JAFGMN010000152.1 GCA_016927515.1 candidate division CSSED10-310 bacterium
CATTTCAGCAATGCTGTCCTGTACATCACTGAAGCCGTCTCGAGCCCTGTGCGGATAGAAAGTGTCACCATCCGGCATGGCATCGGAGGTGTTGATGCGGTGAATGCCGATGTGATCGCAATGAACTGCATTATCAGCCAGAATACGATCTCCGGACCGACCCAGAACCAGAGGGGCGGTGGAATCCGCGCTGAATCCAATTCCCTGTTCTTGTGCACCTGCACAATAACGGACAATGTGCTTTGCGATACGCCGGGAGGTGAGCACAATGAAGGAGGAGGAATCTATGCCGACGACCTTGTTGCGATCAATTGCACGATCAGTGGAAACAGTATCGGTGGTGATCACTCGTACGGCGGAGGGGTATCCGCGCAAAACGCAGAGATCATCAACTGCCTGATTACCAGAAACAGCGCGTCGTACGCCGGCGGCATTCTCCACACTGAAGGAATGATTCGAAATTCAACCATTATCGATAATGAGAACATCGATATCGGCGCAACGTCCGCGGTCAGCAGGATGACCGTCGATTCCAGCATTATCGGACAGGCCGGTTTCAGCAGCACGCCGGGATCAATTCTCGAGTTGAACTATTCCTGTTATACGGCAGCGGCAGCAGCCGTCGTCATCGGACCGGGCAGTTTCAGTGACAATCCAATGTTCACTACCGGTCCTGGTGGTCATCACTATCTTTCGAATACCGCGGCCGGACAAGCCAACACATCGCCGTGCGTCGATACCGGAAACCCGGAGACACCTTCATCTGAAACCGGCTCGACCCGTACCGATCACGTTCCGGATACAGGGATTATCGATATGGGGTATCACTACGACTATCATGTTCCGGCACCTTCCCCCACACCCGCCGCTACCGAGACGCCGACACCGACGCCGACGCCGGAATGCGATCACACCGGCGTATCGGTGCGAATAGACCCCACGACCATCATTCCGGGTGAACCATTCAGCGTCACGCTCGAGGCCTGCAATGCGACGCAGGACGTGCTTGGACCCGTCCGGTTGTATGTCGCACTGGAAGTTGCCGGGATCCTGTTCTTCCGGCCAGCATGGACGTTGGATTATACGTATGAGCTAACCCCACTGGATCCCGGTTTGACGAACATCCCGATTCTCGAATTTGTTTGGCCGGTGACGGGAACTACCGGGAACGCAAGCTTTTTAACCCTGATGACAAACGAGACCGGTAGCGAAGCGCTGGGCACGTGGGGTCTGTCAACGTTCGACTGGTAATAATGATCGATCGGAGGGGGATATTGGCCCATTACTGGTGCAGATGCGTCCATCACCGGTGCACGTGCGTCTTCGCAAACACGGTCCGGGCGGCGGCATACTGGAGGAAAGCAGCCTGTTCCGCGCTCAGACTGCCGGTAAATGCGAGTCCTTCAGGGGTTTCATTGAATATAACCGCATACAGCACACACGCCGCTAGATACGAACCCTGGTAGGTGGGATGGCTGTGGTCGTCCGCCCAAAGATCGACAGAATGGTTCAGCGTCATAGCCGTCTGCCATGCCATCCCCACGGGTGCAACCCGAGCAGTCAGTTCCAGGGCGATCCCGTAGTACGCGATCCGGAGTGCATTTTGCATGGCATAGAAATCGACAAACGGCGGGCTTGCATGGCCATTGATCACCTGTTTACCACCATATTCCCTGCCCCAGGTCATGAATAACAAGGTCTCGGCACACACCGCCTGGATATGCTGATCCAACACCCGGGCACCGGGATACATATAGGTTTCCCGGTAATAATCGATGGTGGGATACTGACTCTGCTCCTGCAACACCACAAAATCCCATCCCCCTTCAGCAATCATATCCAACGATGTCGTGCTTTGACTGTGCTGGAACAGCGTGCATCCACCCGGCGTGTTCATGTCCGTCTCAACTTCTTTATCGCCGGAGGCTGCCAGATCCGTGAATATCTGAGGTAGATTATTGCCGGCTGTGTAGCTGTTGCCCAGAAAAAGCACATTCGTTTTCTCATCGATCCGGGCATCGCCCATGCACACAATCGCCACTGAAAGGATCACACTAACGATCGGAATGATGACAAGCCATCTCCCTCTTTCCACGCTCACTCCACCCTTTCAATGCAGCGTTCACCGCGCCCCGGTTGCATGCATACCGCCGGAGACGGCGGGGCTGACATGGACTCCGAGTATATGGTGCTGGAACCAGCGGCGCAAACCAAAGTAGGATGCAGACAATCGCGAGAAACGATCCGGCGCAATCCAAAGAAGCGTATGGCGTACCCGGACGGTGCCGTCGGTATCGTCGCTCGTGTGCGATCATCTGAAAACATATGATACTATCTGACGCTGGTACGATCTGACGGGAAGGAGGCATTCCATGAGTCAACTGGTTCGTTTCAGTATTTCGATTGAGTCCGATCTTCTCGATCGGTTCTCAGATACAGCCAGGAAACACGGGTATGTGAATCGCTCAGAAGCTATCCGTGATCTGATCCGGGAATCCCTGGTTCGTGAAGAATGGGAAGGAACAGAAGACGTTGTCGGAACGATCACCATCGTGTACGATCACCATAAACGAGAGCTTTCAGACCGGTTGACAACGATTCAACACACGTATCATGATAGTGTCCTGTCAACAACGCATATTCATCTGGATCACGATACCTGCTTGGAAATGATTGCCGTCCGCGGAACCGCATCCGACGTTCAGAAACTCGCCGATGCGTTAATCGCGATCCGCGGCGTGATCCATGGAAAACTCTCGGCAACGACCAGTGGAAAGAAACTGAAATAACGCGGTCAGGACCGCTTGAATCAACGTCAATTCACCATCGATTCGTCTCCGCATGGATGAACGATTCGGCGATCCTCTCCCCTGCTCCGCTGAAAACCGATGTCATCTGTCACGTCAGGCGATCAGAAACCGATTCTCCGCATGACAAATCGCGGGAGCCTCCGGATAATGGCCATGACGAGCCGCCAAACCGGTGGAGTGTAGAGTATCGTTTGTCGCCGATCCATTGCCCGTACCACCTGCGCGGCAACCGTTTTCACATCTCCTGCGAATGGCGGTTCAGGGAGGTTCGCGG
>JAFGMN010000153.1 GCA_016927515.1 candidate division CSSED10-310 bacterium
GATCGAAGGAATCCGGGATTCCGGTTCAGTCGACAAGCAACTGCATTTTACGCGGGTCATGACGGATGGGGATGCGTCCGGGGAAGCGGAGATGGCCAATGTGTTGCCGCCATTTGCCCGTGTGCGCCGGACGTTGTTGTTGGGGTTGGATTGGCGGGTAGAAACGTCTGTTCAGCGGGTTTCGCCTCTGGATGCCGCTGTTGTGTTGGACATCCCTTTACTACCGGGTGAATCTGTTCTTACGGAGGGGATTGATGTCCGGCAGGGAACGGCCCGGGTCACGTTGGATGCGAGTGCGCGGGAATTGATCTGGGAGTCTGTCTTGGAGCCAGTGGAAACGATTGTTCTGCGGCATCCTGATACGGTGCAGTGGACGGAAACGTGGGAGGCGGATGTCAGTCCGATACTGCACATGGAGTGGGATGGGATCCCGGTGGTATTGCGGGAGCAGAATGCCCGATGGTTCCCGATGTGGCGGCCCTGGCCAGGTGAAGTGTTGACGGTGCAGATCACGCGTCCGGCGGGTGTTGAAGGGCAGACGCTGACAGTGCAGCGGAGTTCGCTTGAGGTAAATCCGGGAAAACGTGTGACCGATTGCACGTTGAGTATGACGATGCAGAGCAGTCAGGGGATGCAGCATGCCATTCGGATTCCGGACGGGGCGGAAGTTCAGGAGGTTGTCATCAATGATAAGGTGCAGCCGATTCGTCAGGAAGGGCGGAGGTTACCGTTGACCATCACACCCGGGATTCAGACGATCACGGTCAAGTGGCGGGAGAACCGGGGTGTAACGATGATGTTTCGCACACCGGAAGTGGATTTGGGAATCCGCAGTGTGAACAACACAATCAAGGTACCGTTTCCGGTCAACCGATGGATTCTGTGGGTATGGGGTCCCCGCCTGGGGCCGGCTGTGCTTTTCTGGACATTCCTGGTTGTCATTGTTCTGGCTGCATGGTTGCTCAGTCGGACGGGATGGACGCCGTTGAGGTTCAGGCATTGGTTTCTCTTGGGTCTGGGATTGAGTCAGGGGGGCCTGGCGATCACGGTTATTGTTGTCGGCTGGCTGCTCCTGATGCATGCTCGTGCGAAGCTGAATCTGAATGTGACGCCGTTCCGGTATAACGCTGCGCAGATTATCGGAGTGATGGTGACGGGGATGGCATTAATCGCGCTGATTGTTGCGATCGGTTCCGGACTGCTGGGCCGACCGGATATGAGCATCGCGGGGAACGGATCGACACAGAGTTATCTGGAATGGTACCAGGACTGTTTGAACCGGACACTGCCCGAGGCTATGATCGTGTCGGTTTCGTTGTTTTTCTATCGTGTGGCGATGCTGCTGTGGGCACTTTGGCTGGCCTTCTACATGATATCCCTGGTCAAATGGATCTGGAACCAGTTCTCTCACCCGGTTTTCTGGCGATCCTTCAAAGAAAATCAGGCGGTGACGGGAAATGTCAAAGAGTCTCGATGATAGGTCAGATGAGGAGTAGGGAATAAAAGCAACGGAGTTCGGGGCGGATCGTCCGGTTGGACTCGAATCGGTATATTACTCGGAGCAGTCTGGATCGATTGACGGAAAGGGTCACGGAGATTCTGACAGCCGCTCCTGGCCTTTATATCACGGATATCGCTCAAAAGATGAATCTGACACGAAAAACGGTTTCACCTTTACTGCATTATCTTGATTCAATCGGGTTGACTGTTCGAGACGGCGATTTCCGGAAACTGAAGAGAAAAAAACCTGAATCGTTCTCTTGCCAGTAAGACCCGTTTTGACGCTCTTACTAAAGTGCTAGCCCAAGACTCAACCAGACCGGCAACGTTAGCAATGCAGCGGCATGGACGATCAGTTGCAGCGAAGAAACCAGTTCCCATTCGCCGTTGTATTTCCGGGCGATCAGCGAATGATTTGTTGCCGGTGGCGCGGCTGCCACCAGGAGCAATACCGTGGATGCCAGCACTGGCAATCCCAGCCGACCCGACCGGATCAGGGCATAAACAACCGCGGGAACCCCGATCAGCCGGATCAGGATCAGCGGGGCCACGTACCGGATTCGAAATCGTTCGGCGAGACGGCTCGATGCGATGAATCCTCCGAGAATTA
This sequence comes from candidate division CSSED10-310 bacterium, assembly GCA_016927515.1. Taxonomy (GTDB): domain Bacteria; phylum CSSED10-310; class CSSED10-310; order CSSED10-310; family CSSED10-310; genus JAFGMN01. The sequence continues at coordinate 2,111 of JAFGMN010000153.1, forward strand.
GCATGGCCAACGGCGACAACGTTTGGCGCAGATATTCCATTACGGAAAAGAGCATTCTGAGTGGAATCAACGCGCCGGCTTCATCCCGGGCGGCTTCGGTGATACCGGGGACAAAGGTCAGTAAAATTCCGATGATCAATGAAATCATCGGTGCATTTAATATCAGTCGTCTTCGTTCCCGAGCCGATGGCCGGGTCTTCCCACTGAGCAACACCACGCAGACGGTCCACATAATGGCGATCGAGGGCAACGCCGTGATGGATATATACACCGTTGCCATATCGTGCAACGGTGCCGGTGTTACCGCCAGAATCACCGGAAGCGGCAGATAGATGCTGTTGGAGATCATCAACATCGCTGTCACCGCTCGGTCCCTGGACGGCGATCCGCTCGGGAATATCCGGAACCATCCGGCACTGAATACCCAGGATGCCAGTATCCATGCCGTGGCCATGAGTACCAGAACCAGACCATCGCGGATAACCTCGAGGTTAAACGAGCGAACCATTGCCAGGATAAAAGCACAGGGTATGACGCCATCAATCAATACCCGGGTTAAATCCGTCAACGCCTGCGACCCGATCCAACGGCGACGAACCATGAAATACCCGATCAGCACCAGCAGTCCCATCTCTCCGATAATCTCAAAAGATAGATACAAACCGTCAATGAATAGAGCACGTTCCGGCATGGTAACCTCCTTCGGAGCTTATATCGAGATTCGATTCCGAATACAAAGGAACACCTTCGGCGTTTGACAGGGCACCGTCGACCTCCTGGGTGATGCTTATATATTTTGAAAACAGGGAAAGATCCGGTCGAGATACAAGTACGATGTCTCCGGAAGAGGATCCGGGAGAGGATTTGTGCTATAATACCCGTCGTCCCGGAACTGAGAGGTGTCGTTTGATAATCAGGATATTTACCATCATGTTGTTCATCATACCGGCGTTATGGTGCAGAGCATCGTTTTGCGATCCGCTGCCCCCGCCGTCGGGTGTCACTGTGACCGTATCCACCGAGACGGATCTCCGGAATCAGATCGCCGGTGTCCCACCGGGAACGACGATTCTGGTGGAACCCGGTTTGTATGCTATTCAGGCGAACATCGTGATGTGTACTCACACTATTGCGCTGCGAGGGTCAACAGGCGATCGCGACGATGTGATCCTGGATTTCGGCGGCATGTCCGGCGGGCATTTTGGTATCCAGGTGTTTGGCGATGATGTAACCATTGCCGATCTGACCATTCAACAGGCGAACGATCACGGCGTAGCGATTCAGGGTGTGGATCGTCCGGTGCTATACAATCTTCATATCCGGGACATCGGTGATCAGCTCGTCAAGGTCAATCCGGATGGTGACGGAAGTGATGACGGATTGCTGGCATGCTGTCTGATCGAGTATACAACGCATTGTCCCGATGATTACACCAACGGCATCAGCGCACACCTCGCTCACAACTGGGTGGTCCGGGACAACCAGTGGGTGAACATCCGGGGTCCGGGCAGCGGAAGTACCGGGCCGACGGTGTTGTTCTGGTCTGCATCCAACGATACACTCGTTGAACGAAATGTATTCATTGATTGTTATCGCGGGGTCGCATTCGGCAATGCCGGCGCTTCACCGGGAGCACATTCCGGCGGCATTGTCCGGAATAACATATTCTATTCCGCTGCAGAGCACGACGTGGCCGTGGAAATGGTCCATGCCACTGGCTGGGTTGTCGCGCATAACACGGCATTCATGACACACCCCTCCGGCGGCCTGACCTGGATCATGGAAGCCCGGTTTGAGGACACCAACGGCGTATTTATCAATAATCTCACGAACATGGATATATGGGAGAACCGGGACGGTGCCGCGGGTGCAGAGGTCGACTGTATAACCACTGCGGAATCGGACTGGTTTGTCGATATTGCCAACCGAGATCTTCATTTGGTTGAAACGGCCACAGCAGCCATTGATGCCGGTGAGCCGCTCGGGGAAGTACCGGAAGATATCGATGGGGATATCCGAACCATCGGTGGTGCCGCGGATATCGGTGCTGATGAATGGACCGCTTGTATTCATGACGGGGATGTGAACGGAGATTCCGGAGTGACCGCGGCGGATGCACAACTGGCATTTTTAATCACCCTGGGCGTGATTACGCCCACGCCCGAAGAAGCCTGTGCTGCTGACTGCAACGGCGACGGCGCTGTAACGGCGGCGGATGCGCAGTTGATTTTCCTGACGGTGCTTGGCTCGGGTAACTGCGAAGATTCAATTGCATAAGCTACCGTACAAAAGCATTTGCATGACCAATTGTGCATAATCAAGCGCATTGCAGGTAGCCCCCGACACGCTCCTCCGAGGTCGTTCCCTAAAGAGCCCGGAATCCGAAAACGACACAATTGACGGTCCTCAGCAACTGAGTCCCCGTGCTAGCAGTCAAAACGCTCCATAGCACGAGATTTGCGGCTTGACCGAAAGATTCCAGATTCGGATCGAATCGTTATGGTTTTTCCCTCCAGGATTGCCGTTGACATTCTCCAAACCACACGCCAGTTACTATTACCATGCGCCAGTATACCAATTCGTTCCGAAAAAAACGCGTTTTCTATAGCGGGTCCACGCAACTGGTGATTCCGAGCACTGTCTGAAAAATTGCCTGGGCGTCTCCGGCAGTGACGGAACCATCACCCGTGCAGTCCGCGGCGCATTCCTCTTCATACGTCGGAGTTATCGTTCCAAGCGCGATGAAGAATGCCATCTGCGCGTCTCCAGAAGTCAGACTGCCGTCCAGGTTTACATCGCCATTGTTGATGCAGGGATTCTGTGTCGATATGTCTCCAGTGATTGCCAGGGCAAACGGTTGTGTTCCGCCGGGTTCACCCTGCGGCACATTAAAACCTTTCACCCGGATCGTATAGGTGCCGGATGTGACGGTTGTCGTGTCGAGGAAGATGCATTCCGTGGGAAGCGATCGGTCGACGGTGGTCCCGGTTCCGGTCCATCCATTGGTGAAATTGTTGCCGTACCAAGTCTGGTTATCTTTGATCAGTTCCAGATCCAGATCATTGACCAGGTTGTTACCGGGATAATCGGTCCAAGTCAGGGTAATACGCAGGGGCGCGGCGTTGGAGTTGACGGTGATTGGGGTGTCGAACATATCGCCGGTTTGCAGACCCGTCGGGTCATCTGCCACAAGTAACTTCGCGGTATCCCCGCTGAAATACAGGCTATTGTCCAGATGAACCCGTCCCCAGCCCTGATCGTTATTGGGTCGATGGGTGACACCGGTCATATCGGCAGCGCCATTGATCATCACCCCTCGGATCAGTGCCGCACTGGGAATGAATCCATTCGCGGGAACAGCGATCCCCGTTGGGTAATATCCGTCGGTGAAATATTGTCGAACCAACAATGCGCAACCGGCTGCTGCCGGGCAGGCCATGCTCGTGCCCTGATATCCCGAACCGATGAATCCGCACGTTTCACCGGTGGTTTCGCCATCGGAAGCGGATGAATCGATACCGGCCGTAAAACCTGATCCATCGGTGGAAGGAGCCATCAATGCGGGTGCCATCCGGTTTGATCCGTTCACCGGGCCGCGGCTGGAACTCGCCCAGATCTGATTCTGATCCGGTTCATTGTTGCAACCGCCAACCGCGACGATGTTTTTTGATGTGGCGGGTGTACCCATGGTTCCTGCATCGGGACCGGAGTTGCCGTTCGCATAAAAAATGAGAAAATCCTTGTGATTCCACATAAATGTATCGGTCTGCTCCGCCATGCTGTCATAGGTGTTGTCTGTGGAGCCCCAGCTGTTGGTATGAATGCGGGCACCATCGCCGTACGCGTCAGTGTAGCACACGGAAATATCCGAAGGTACGGAAAGGAGACCCAGCAGACAACTGATCCAGTCATCGGTTCCCACGTCGGCGGCGGTGATTTTTGCGCCGTAAGCCAATCCAATATACGGCGTTCCTGCAGCATTCATTGTGAAACCGGCTGCTGTTCCAGCCGTGTGGGTTCCATGACCGTTATCACATCCATCGTATGCCTGCCCGTTGGCATAGGTGCGATAGCATATAATTTTCCGGTGATTCACGTTCACTGTCGATGTGGGTAAGGGTTGGGATGCATCGATGAAGAAACAATGGTCTGCGTCGATTCCGGAGTCCATGTGACCGAGTATCTGACCCTCGCCGTGGAGTCCTCCATTCCACACCGGGGTGCCGCCGGCGACGCTGCCCGATTGCAGGACTTCCTGAGTTTCATCATTGAACTGGTAGAACTCCCCTTCCTCCTCGATCCGCCGGATGGTTTCCATCCGGGCCAACTCGAAAACCGATTCAGGATGAATCCGGGCCGTCAGGAACGGTGGTATCGCGTTCGGAAAGTGTGCCGTTACCGTGCCGCCCGAGCGCGCGACCCGATCGGCAACTTCAGCCAGATGTGCCGGCTTCAGCAGCTGGATCACTGCTTGAATCTGGTCGGATTGCACCCGCTCCATCAGCCGCAGATCCCGGGTACCGAATGTGCTGTGAATCCGGTAAGCCGGATGAAACCGGCCGATCCAACGCACACCCTCCAGGGCCTGGACCGATGCGGCTTGTTCGGGAGTCATCCATGTTGAAAATGTCCAGTGGGTCCAGTAATCGTATAGTTCAGCGCCGATGCTGCGAACCGCTGCTTTCTGAACCTCGGTGATGGGACCGGCAAACTGTACCAGAAACATACCCGACTGCTCAGGCAGAAGTTCCGGTGCTGTCAACTCCATGGGAATCGGCAATGCATCGGTCAATCGAGTATCAAATGATCCGCAGTCAAGCTGAATCACTGTGGATAATTCTGCCTCATCCGCAGTCGCGTATGGCATCGTGGCATCAAACGGCCACCAGCTCATATCTCTGTGTGCCGGTGCATTCAACGCGGGTGGTCCGGCGATCGCGTCCGTTGCGGAAACAAGTGAAACCGAAGCACTTATAAGCACCCACCCTGCACCTAACAACAGAGCTATTAAATAGGATCGTTTCATCGCATTAACCTCCTCAATTTTTTAAGACCATGTGACGATTTCAGCTATAGTGAATTCCCTCAGGGATTTCAAATCCCGGCACAGGTAAACCGCGAAACCCCATTTTTCATGTAGGATGTCTCCGTATGTCATCGAAACCTCGGCAACGACAGGCGCATGTCGTTTTTGTTTTTTTGCTCTTTTTGGTTTTTTTACGGAAAATACTAATTACATTGGGTTCGCTCATTTTAACTTTGAGAGGAAATACGGTATGAAATGGATTTTTAGATTCTCGGTTGTCGTCACCGGAATGGTTGGTGTGACCCTTTTGATGATGCATCCCGTCTCGGCACAACCGAGCTGGCATCTGGACACGCTGGTCGCGTCGCATGACTTCACGGCGATGGGACCGGATAGCCAGTGTATGGCTCCTGATGGTTATCCGGCATTGGCTTATGGTGGAAATGGATTGTTTTATGCCCGGAACAACGGCACATATTGGGAATTGGAAACGGTCGACGCCTCGCCTAATGTTGGTATGTTCACTTGCCTGAAATTCGATGCGCAGGGAAACGCTCATATTGTCTATTCGGATTGGGATATCGATTGGATCGGCATGGGCGTTAAATATGCCCGGCAGGTGGATGGTGCCTGGCAGGTAGCGTCTGTTCCTCTCCAAACCAATAATATCGGTTCTTTCAGCCTGGATTTGGATGCGAACGGTTTGCCATGGATCGCTTATGTTGACAATACTGATTTTACCGTAGGCACCATTCATCCCGATGGCAGTGGCGGTTGGGATCGCGATGTTATTTTCCTGTCCATGGTGCCATTGTGGAATATAGAAGTGGTCATGGATGGAATGAATCCCATCATCACGTATTTTGCCGGTGCGACTGATCCGAAACTCAAATTGGCCTACAACGGCACGAGTGGATGGGAAACGCTGGAACTTGATCCGAGTCCCACATCGGTCACGCACCTGGATATGGCGTTGGATACCAGTGGTTTTGTGCATATCTGCTATAAAACGATGATTCCGGATGCGTTGAAATACATCACATTAGAGCCTGGCGGTTGGCCGTCAATATCGGAGATAGTCGATGATACGGGCACGGAAAACGGTCAGTATCCATCTATTGTGCTCCATCCCATCAGCGGCGATCCAGTGATTTCATATGTGAACGGGAATGGCCCTACCTCGCTGAAAACGGCACAAAATGAAGGTCTGGGCTGGGAAATTCAGACTGTCAGGATGTCCTCCCGACATATCCGTTATCCATCGATTACCGAAACCGTGGTTGGTCATCAGCACATCACGTTTTATGATGACGAAGATCAAACCCTCAACCATGCATTTGTTGTTTCCGGTTCGCCGTCATTCACTGCAATGGACCGCATCCGGAAGGTCTACATTCCTTTGGAAGCCGGCAGTAATCCTGCGGGCGATTTGTTTGTGTTATTTACAGACTATTTTGACATGTCTCTCTACCTGCAAACACGCCGGAGCGGTGAGTGGCGCGCCAGCACGATTCCGGGGATCGACGAACCGGTCACAGCGCTTTCCTCCGATGTGTCCGCCCAAGGGTATCTGGGGATGGCCAGAACCGCGTCATCCGTACAGACTCTGACCACGGGTTACATGACATTTTCCGAGCAGAGCGACACCGGCTGGCGGCACCAGACCGTGGATATGGATCAGTCAGCGGCAGGAATCCGCACATGTACCCGGTTCGATGCCGAAGGTATCCCTCACATTCTGTATGATGCATCCACCGTTACCTTGCTTCGGCATGCCTGGCGTCCCGAATCGACCTGGATCATATCGGATATCTACGACAATTGGATGATGTATTATTTCATGGATATTGATCCCGCCGGGCGGGTGCACGTGATATTCCAGGATGCATCTTTTGGGTTGCACTATGCCCAATCGGAGACCATGAGTGACTGGAGTGATGAAATCATCGATACCGACAGCGTGCAGGGAGGATCTTCGATCATCCGTGTGGATGCAGGCGGACGACCGCATGTGTTGCATATGGATCCCGACACCAATACCATCCGCTATTTCGTTAATAATGGCAGTCAATGGTCTAATGAAACGATCCCGGGTACCGCTTTTTACGATACGATGGTGTGGGATTACGCAATTTCACCGTCGGGCCGGCATGACCTGATCCTGTGGAACGATGTAACGATGCACCTGCATCATTTCTGGAAAGCCAGTGATACCGCGCAATGGGAAACCCAGGTGATCGACACCCGCGATCTCCAGGTCTGGGACATCGCACTGATCATGGACCCATTGTCCCGTCTGGAAATTGTGTACTACGATGTAATCCGAGGTTCTGTGTTTCATGGGGTGCTCCGTCAACCGGTCTGGTATGACCTCAGTATGCGGGTGACCCGGATGTTGCCGGGAACGGAATTTCAACTGGTTCGGGAGATTCACAATACGACGGCATCCGAAATCTCCGTCGACGAGTATCTGCTGCTGGATGTGTATGGAGCATACTGGTTTGCGCCGGGATGGACTCCGGATGTCGAAGTCATTTTTACCGGAGCGGATGCGGGTGATACGGACCTGGAAATCCCGCTGGAATTTACCTGGCCCAGTGTGACCGGATCAGCCACAGGAATCCGGTTCTGGGGGGGTATCGTGACGACGGGGACAAGCCAACTGCTGGACTACGATCTGGCGACCTTCGAATGGGATGAGTAGCGTTATGTTTCCAATACCGGATCGAAGGTGTTCACAAGGAGAAAAGAGCGTATATTACATCCAGTGAGGAGGTTGAATCATGTCTTTACGATTTGTGTCTTTTATCAGCAGTGCAGTTTCTTTTCTCATATTGTCAACGTTAACCACGTATGCCGATCCTCCGCCCCTATACGATCTGCGTGACGTCAGCGGACAGAGTTATGTATCTTCGGTGAAGAACCAGCAGGGAGGCACCTGCTGGACCCATGGCGCGATGGCAGCCATGGAAAGCAACCTGATGATCACCGGTGTCTGGACCGCCACCGGTGAAACGGGTGAACCCAATCTGGCCGAATATCATCTCGATTGGTGGAACGGCTTCAACGAGCACAACAATGATGATATCGATCCACCCACTGGAGCCGGACTCGAAGTGCATCAGGGGGGAGATTATCAGGTTACAACTGCATATCTGACCCGGGGTAAAGGCGCTGTACGGGATATCGATGGCCAATCGTATTCCATACCTCCAGCGCGGGATGATTCGTCATACCACTATTATTTTCCACGGCATGTGGAATGGTTTATCATCGGTGACAACCTGGAAAATATCGACCTGATAAAACAGGCAATCATGGATCATGGTGCCGTTGGAACCTGCATGTGTTACGACGCCGCTTATATCAACGGAAGTTATAATCACTATCAGCCGCCGAGCAGCACGGATGATCCGAACCATGCGGTGACCATTATAGGTTGGGACGATAGCCGGTCCACCCAAGCGCCGCAACCCGGCGCGTGGCTTGTGAAAAACAGCTGGGGTTCCAGCTGGGGGTTGAACGGGTATTTCTGGATTTCATACTATGACAAGCATGCGTGCCGGCAGCCGGAAATGGGTGCCATTTCGTTTCGGGATGTTGAGCCGTTCGCATACGATACCGTTTATTATCATGATTATCACGGCTGGCGGGATGTGAAATCGGATACATCCGAGGCATTCAATGCATTTGTCGCCGAGAACGATCAATCGCTTAGCGCCGTGTCTTTCTTTACCGCGGAACACGCCGTGACGTATACGGTAATCATCTATGACCGATTCACGGGTGGTCAGTTGCTGGATGTGTTGTCCACCCAGACCGATACCCTTGATTTTAAAGGTTTCCACACTGTCAATCTGGTAACACCGGTGACCTTGATGGACGGTGATGATTTTTACATTTATCTCCAGTTGTCAAGCGGCGGCCACGCTTTCGACCGAACATCCGATGTCCCGGTTCTGCTCGGTTCGAAATACCGCGTCATCGTGGAATCGTCGGCTCAGCCCGACCAGAGTTATTACCGTGATAACGGTACGTGGTATGATCTGACACATTCCAGCGTGCAATACAATGACACGGCCAATTTCTGCATTAAGGGTCTGGCGATGGATGCCGGGCTGAACGTATCGCCGGAAACTAATTTTGTCACGACCGGGAGCGTAGGTGGCCCATTTTCACCGGCATCGGAAACCTATTCCGTAATGAACAAAAACGCTGTCGAGATCGATTATGAGATTACCTTCACACCCAATGTCGATTGGCTGAATGTAGACGGCAGCATGAATGGCACCCTGGGATCCATGGATGAAATTGACATTACTCTGACAGTCAATTCAGCTGCGGAAACGCTGGCCGAAGGCGTCTATCGTACGACCATTGATTTCATAAACCTGACAAATCATTTGGGTGACAGTTCACGAATGGTGGTGCTGTGTGTTGGAAATCCGGCAGAGATCGTAACGTGGGATATGAGCAGTAATCCCGGTTGGACCACCGAAGGATTATGGGCTTATGGTGTTCCCACAGGTCAGGGCGGATCGTACGGGTATCCTGATCCCACCGGCGGATACACCGGTTCGAATGGATACGGTTATAATCTCAATGGTGATTACGAGAACGATCTGCCGATGACGCATCTGACATCAACAGCGATCGACTGCAGCCAGCTGTTTGACACGCATCTGATATTCCGGCGCTGGCTCGGTGTTGAACAGCCGACCTATGATCATGCATCCGTCAGTGTCAGTATCGATGGATCGAACTGGACGACAATCTGGGAAAACGATGCTGAGATTACGGATAATGAATGGATACCGATGGATTTGAATATCAGCGATATTGCCGACGATCAACCGTCAGTATATCTACGATGGACCATGGGACCCACTGACGGAGGCTGGACTTACTGCGGTTGGAATCTGGACGATATTGCGGTGATGGCCTACGAAGCGACAGAACCACCGTGCGTCAACAATGGCGATGTTACTCTGGATGGCGAATTGACATCCAACGATGCGCAACTGGCATTCATGATCGCATTGGGATCATACACGCCAACCTTTGAAGAAGAATGTGCCGCCGATTGCTCCGGCGATCACCACGTGACTGCTGGGGATGCCCAGGCGATTTTCATGGCGGTGCTGGGCTCAGGGCTGTGCATGGACCCTCTGTAGAGATTTCGCGCATCTTCCGTCGGTTACGTCGTCAATCGGTTGACCGTCACAGCGTTTCTTGGCCGCGCGCTTCAGAGACTGAGAATGAATACCTATTGGTAATCGAAACACGCCTCTGCCAGCGTTCCGCCATACCAGAATCCCGTTTCATGGTCCAGGATGACTCCAAGAAAACACAGCTCCGACGCAGCGCCGGTATGTGAAGGCCAGATGAACGTGAGAATGTTTTCTTCGGATTCTACCTGAGCCGGCAGGGTCATATCCCGGGAATCAAATCCGTCATCCAAATGGATCCAGGATGGCCAGAACCAATAGTTACCCAGCACGGCCAGCACAATAAACGTATCCACGTGCAAGGGGTCCGTTTCCGGATTCCAGAACTGAGCATCCAAAATGAACTCGTCACCGCTGGAATATATCTCGCTATTTAAAACAAGTCGCATCGCGGGATCGTCACCGTGCCAAGGGGGTGTCGGTGTCGGTGCCGGTGTGAGTGTAGGTGTGGGTGTCTGGAGTGGAAGCTCCGTCGCTGAATATGTATATGATATGCTACCTGCGTTGGCCGTACCGGCAAAGACCATCACCACCTCTTCATATACTGTACCCACATCCGGTAGATCGATATCACCGGTCTGAGCGGAGTCCAGATCGACCCGGCTGACCCGCGTTCCAGTAATCGGATCCCGTTCCAATGCCCAGACAGCAAACTGCGTGGTATCGTCACCGTCAAATTGAATTTTCAGCGGGACGCCACCGGTAAAACGAACATAGTCCGTCGCCCAATGATTGACTGTCGCCGATTCATTCACCGGATACGTATCATGTTCCGATACTGCCCGGAAGGGGGGAAGTTCATCACCGGTATACCCGTAATCCCCGGTTCCCACGTCCGGATCATCCAGAAAATTCGCGACGGTCCAGAGCGCAAAATGGAATGCGAAGTCCGGGTTGAAACCATGATCACCGTAGAAGTTCTCAAATCCCGTTATTCCGTTGGCCGGTTCAGCGACCAGATCCAACACGGCGTCCCTGCCGCCATTGTTCTCATAAAAATACAGCATCCATAAATAGGTCTTGATGTAATCCGCCCAGTCGCCGTTCCACACCGTGAGATTGTTGTCCGGGTTGTTGTTGAACATGCTGATGGTGTCGGGATTTCCGAACAGCCACATGGCCAACTCCGCACATCCCTCATCCACCCAGGCCGCTTCATTGATATCCTGTTCGTAATGGATCAGATGCTCGAATTCATGCGCTAGCACGCTCACCATATACTCTCCCGATGGCGAATGATCGCTGCAATTCATATACAGCGCATCACATTCGTTGCTGGCAAAGGCACCGTCTCCATCGCATCCTTGATCGAAACTCCAGAAATATCCGTCGGACGACACATCAAAATCATAAAATACAATGTATATCTTCCCGTCCTGATCCAGATGGTCCGGCGGCATGCCGAAATGCGTCGTATTGAGATCCCAGATTCCCTGGTCCGGAAACAAGCCAATGCTCTCATTTTCGAAGAAACTCAATATGACATCCACATCCGTCTGCGTGACATTCACATTCCATTGGGTATCCTCAACAACAACCCAGGCATGCTCCGATGATCCACGCACCGTGCAGGTTTTGAGGTCGGCTTCGGGATATCCATTCAGTCGCCAGATATACCATTCCCATTGGGAACCGACCTGGACATCCGTCGGCGGACCCACTGGCGTATGGTCGCAGGGGAGATCCCGCGTATCCGGAGACGGGATGTATTTTCCATAGAGTTCCTGGAGCCGGATCGTGGAACACTGGCTTCCTTTCATCATCGGTTCCTGAATTTCAGGGGATTTCATGGATATTCGGGATTCATTGGATGTTGGAATTTCGGGTGAGGCTGAAAATCCATCAGCTATCCATTGGCTTTCATCGGCGGTCGCGGTCGACACGATCCCTACCGAGATGAATATCAGGGCAGAAACAATGAAGAACGTGACGAACAGCGTGTTTTTCATATCGCGATCTCCTCTTATTCAACAGCGAATCTCATTCGAAAGCTTACGGTTTTTTCTCATTGTCTGCAAAGAATGATGAACCGGAGACGGTGACAGGGGGCATAAAAAGGCACGACCGGTGGGAGGCCGGTCGTGCATATCTATACAAATACTGTCGATTAATCAGCGGACCGAAACAGAAAAACCGCTGATATCATCCATCAGGTTTGCGATTTGAATCGCATCGACTGATGGATCGCTGTTGGCGGTAAATGTCAATGTTACCACATGATCATCACTGGACAGTGAGTTTCCGAGACTCCAAGCGCCCACGGTTATTAACCGGCCGTTCTGCTCGGCTCCGAATCGATTCCAGCTCCGGATGACCGGACCGAACTCCTTGCCTGTCATTGTCCAGTCGGGAGGGACGTGTATGATGAAACCAAGCGAATCAACGTCGACTCCAACCTGGTCCGCCCGGATCGTGACCGTAACCGATGCGCCGTAACGCATTGTTTCAGCAGCCAGGTGACCGGTCGCTTCCGCTTGAACAGGCCGGACCATGGCCGCTGTTTCGTTACAGGTCGGCGGCAGGATGATGGGATCGGCACAGGCGCAACCGAGGCCGAGATAGGCTTTCCAGATACACTGCGCATCGGCGGGAGTCACGGTTCCATTCGCGTTGCAATCGGCGGAATTGTATTGGTGGAATGTCGGCGCCATCGATCCGAGATAGATCATGAACGCCCACTGGCTGTCCTGGGGTGTGTGCATTTTATTACCGTCAACGTCACCGTCGTTCCACGGATCGGGTCTGAACAACAAAGCCCACAAGGCTTCGCCGTCCACCTGGATGTTCTCGTACGTGCCGCCGGGATACGTGGCAAAACCGCCGTTCTGAAGCTGCATGCTCCAGATCCAGGCTTCAGCTGCTGCGATCTGAGAGGAAAAATACCAGGGATCCAAGGCCTTCATGGCCATCAATGCATAACAGGTCGTTTGAAGACTCTGGTCGTCTTCCTGGAAAGGCGGCGTCAAACCGGTCCACCAGACGAATCCTCCATTGGGATGCTGATACTGCAATAGATCTTCCATGACTCCCCACATGCTGGTCTGGGATGCCCATGGTCCTCCCTGGGGATCGTAATCGAGATTGGCGAAGGACAGGCTGAAAACGCCGCATGCAGCGCCATGGATATCGGTGCTGTATAGATTGACCGACGCTGAATCGTCAAGCATGTCGATGGCGGTCTGCATCATCCAGCAGGCCATCTCGTCAAACTGAGCCGGTGTTCCCATCTGGTAGGAGGCTTTCAACAGATCAACCAATTCATAAGATCTCAGGTTGATGTAATTGCCTGACCGACCGTTTTCGATATAGGTTAGATATTCAGTGGTTGTATACAACGATGGACTGTATGTGCCCATATCCAAAGCCTGGAAGAAAGCGGTTTCGACATGCGTCCGGTACTGGGTCGCCATCGGCATCACGTCACTGATGAACCCCATGAAAAACGGCGTTCCGGTCGCCAACCGCGGTTCACCCGTGGGATAGGAATAGCACAGACCAAAATCGCCAAACTCGAGAACTCCCATGATATGGTCCGGATCGCCAGTGGACGTGTATCCGTACAGCAACCCCATCCCGCAGGGACCGAATGTGCTACCCAAAACGGCATCCGGTGCCGGGCACGGCGGCAACGGCCACGGGATACCCATGCCCCCGCACGCGGCCACACACATGGCATCAACAATGCGATCACACGCGCCCTGGATCCCCATTTCGCGGGTTTCTCCGCTGTCAATCAGTTCACCGGCCTGCGCAATGGACAGACTCTGCACATCGGCACCCATCGGAGCCGCTGGTGGCGGAGGCGCTGCGGGTGTGGAGGGCACACCGACCAACAGCATCATAAGACTTGCCATTACGATTCGTATCATTCGCGTCATCATTGTGTTTCCTCCTCTCAATCCATGAAAGCGTCGTATTGGAGTAACGCATTTCGATGGTATTTCATTACTTCATCCTTCTGTTGTTTCATCGTCGCCGGGACGCTATCATGAGCGCCGATACCACGACTATCAAAACGACCCGGCCACATCGATCGGTGACGGGCAACACCGGAGCGATATAGGTGAAGATCCCTTCGCCCGTCTCCCAGTTGACGATGTCATCCACCAGGTTCGTTGCCTGGAGTGTACACGTATCGTTATTCAGGCACGTATAACAGGTCACTGTAAAATCGAGAATAGCCACTGTTCCGCTGCTTCCCGCTGGAATCGGGTTGACATCGTAGCCGCCGATGGTAATGATTCCGGGTGTCGCTTCATACCCATCCAGCAGTGTGAATGTGCCGGTAAGATCACCAGCCATGCATCCATTGAATGCCAGCATGTCCGTGCAGAACGGTACATCCAGGCCGAATGCATCCACGGCATCGGGACTGGTATCGAAGGAGATTGGAACCAGGACATGAGCAGATGGGCCGCCGGATGTGTTGCCGATCACCAGTGTATCCGAGCCGGGTGTGCCGCACTGGTAGGTAAATGTACCGTTTGTGCCGATGTGATCCACCACGTCACCGCTCAGATCGGCGAAAGCGATGGTGGACTGATCGTTTTCGTTGCAGGTTGAACACGTGACCGCAAAGAGCAGTTCGGCCAGGTTGCCGCCGGTTCCGCCGGGAATCGGGGAACCTCCGTATTGGGTGGAGCCGATCAGAATCACCGTTCCCGGTGCTCCACTTACCTCGAACCCGATGAAATAGACCCAGTCATCGGTCAGGGTTCCCGTCTGGGAAACCGACATGAACGATAGCATGGTAGGATCGTACGTGATTTCCATGTAGAAGTCGTCGACCGGATTGGAATCAACCAGTGTTACCATTACGGATACGGGATCGATACATCCGGTGACAGCCGGCAGGGTCACGCCGCACCCGTCATACCAGGTGAACGCGCCGTCTGTTGCGGTATAGGCCGCAATATCTCCGGTCAGTGCACTAAAAACAAACGTCGAACTGCTTCCTGGATTGCACGCTGCGCATGTGAAATCCATGGTCAGGAGGCGATCCCGGGTGTACGCGGGAATCGGGGTTCCCAAGGTGCCAGCGGATGCGGTTATGACAACCTGCCCGGGTACGCTTTCC
This sequence comes from candidate division CSSED10-310 bacterium, assembly GCA_016927515.1. GTDB lineage: Bacteria > CSSED10-310 > CSSED10-310 > CSSED10-310 > CSSED10-310 > JAFGMN01. The sequence goes on from JAFGMN010000153.1 coordinate 17,442, forward strand.
GTTCCCATCACGGAATCCCAATCCGCTGTGCGTCCGGACGGTGCAATGCCGGAAAAACTCAGGAGCGAGCTGTCGAAAGTCACTGTGAATCCCAGATCATTGACGAGGGTGCTTCCGGTAAAACCGTGAACGGGAATCTGAATCGATGCGGTGTTACAGATTCCCATGGTTTCGATCCAAATGACCTGCTGTGCCTGCGAGGGCACGACAACCGCCACGCACGACACAACGAGTGCCATCAGTGCATGCTGATATTTCATGGCCTGCCTCCCTTTTCCCCCGTTTCAGCCTGCCTGTATCAATCGAAACGGATGCCGATCCATGCTGAAAACATAAATAAGTATACAGTAATAACCATGTTATCGTCAATTTTACCACGGTTTTTGGGGGCTGTTCACTGCGGCGAATGGCCACCGGTGCTGATCCGGAGCGATCAACGGGAAACCCACCATCGCAAACGTTGATTTCTTTGATATAATCCGTGGAAGAAACGATGCCGGTGGCAGAGGGTGACCGGCACCCAATGGGGTCGGCGGGGACAGACGACAGGGTTTGGCGACGGATTGGGAGGCAGCATGAAACCGAAGGTAATCGGCGTGTTGTTTGGTGGACGGTCGGGTGAGCACGAAGTATCGATGAAATCCGCGCAATCGGTCATGCAGACATTGCAGGCATCGGATCGATATGACGTGTTCCCGATGGGGATCACCCGAAACGGTGACTGGATCTGTGGACCGGAGGCCATGGAGAGATTGATTGAGTGTGCGGATGCGTCGCTTTTACAGGGAGCGGCTTCGTTTGACCGGACCCGGGTGCGTTTTGGTTCCGGACCCACGGTGCTTTCCAGCCGGTTGCCTGCGGTTGGTGTATTGGAACGGCTGGACGTGGCGTTTCCCGTTCTTCACGGTCCGTTCGGCGAGGACGGAACGGTTCAGGGGATGTTTCAACTCGCTCGAATTCCGTATGTCGGATGTGGTGTTACGGCATCTGCGGTGGGAATGGATAAAGAGATTTTCAAACGAGTGATGCGGGCACATGGCATTCCGGTGGTTCCGGATGTCTGTTTCAGGCGGAGCGAGTGGATGAACGGTCGTGATGCCATCATTGCCAGGATCGAAGCGTCGCTGTCGTATCCTGTGTTCTGCAAGCCGGTCAATATGGGTTCCAGCGTCGGTATCTCCAAATGCCGGAACCGGGAGGAACTGGTGAAGGGTATCGACTGTGCGGTGCGATTCGATCGCCGGTTGATTGTCGAATGGGCTGTGCCGCAGGCGCGGGAGATCGAGGTGTCCGTGCTCGGGAATGACTGCCCGGACGCATCGGTTCCCGGCGAAATAATCCCCAAGCGAGAGTTTTACGATTATACGGCCAAGTATCTTGACAGTGGAGCCGAGGCGACGGAGTTGCTGGTTCCCGCCCGGCTGGACGAAACGGAAGCCCGAACGATCCGTGAAGCGGCGGCGCATGCGTTTCGAGCAGTGGATGGAGCCGGAATGGCTCGGGTGGATTTTCTAATCAATCGATCCAGTGGTGAAATTTATCTTAATGAAATCAACACAATCCCCGGTTTTACCGCTATCAGTATGTATGCGAAACTCTGGGCCGCTACCGGAATCCCCTACATGCGGCTTCTGGATAAACTGATCGAGCTTGCCATCGAACGGTTTGAGGATCAGAATCGAAACCAGATCAGCTACACGTGACGTTACTTTGGAAACCCCAGGGCATTAGCATCAATAGCCCTGCACATGATCCCGGAAGCTGTTGAGATATTCACGGAAATCCACAAGCGAAGGCATAATGTGCATCCCCACTCTATCCATGACTTCCTTATAAGCGGCCGATGCACCGCCACCGGCGATGACCGGGACCTGTTGCGGCAGAAGATGCTTCAGACGATGTAACTCCTCGGGCAGAAGAGGATCATCAGCCGGATAAACCAGACTTAAAGCAACAAGTGCCGCATGGGTCCGAACAGCCATCGCAGCAATTTCCTCCGCCGGTAGATCTGGACCAAGATAAGTGACATTCCATCCACAATGTGCTCCGGAAATAGCTACCGCCAATGCACCGATTTCATGGTGCTGCCCAGCCGGCGTCGTGACGACCATCATCGGCGCGCTTTTTTGCGATCGATAGGAACGAAGAAGTCCGGATAGAATCGATTTGATAACCCATGTCGCCATATGCTCCTGACTGATTCGTATCTCACCAATATGCCATCGATGACCGATTAAACAGGTCAACGGCAATACCAGAAAGTCCAGAAATTCAATCTGCGTCATCGAAATGGAAGCTCGCGAAAGCAAAGCCTCCAGACCGGATTCATTCATTTCATCAATATATGACAGAGCCCACTCAATGTACCGCTCCACCACCGCTTGAGAATCCTGACTCTCCACCACTTTCTTTCCATCGGTTCTCGATGAATCAACATGATTCCACTCCAATTCAGAAACAACCCCGTGGGAAGACATCGGAAAATGGCGTTTATGCGCACCAACGCGTGACGCCACAAGACCGTCCAGTTCCTGATCCGACATGTGCGCAATATCACCAATACGATACCCCATGTCTACTGCTCGTCTCAGTTTTGTTAACCGTTCAATGCTCTTTGGTGTATACCGCCGTTGGTTGGATGGCGTCCGGATCGGTTCAACAGCGTGATATCGCCGCTCCCAAGCCCTAATAAGAAAGGGTGTTAACCCGGATTGTTGAGAAGCGATACGAATGCTGAAAGCCCTGTCTTTCATGATTATTTATATACGAGATATCGGAGAAAAGGTCAATAAAAAACGTACAAACTGTTAGTTAGTGATGAGCACAACCTAGACAAACTGAACGAGTCTCCCCGTGTTATTAAACAAAAACTTAGACAATTGTGTAACTTGTTGCGGTGAAAACCGTCGAAGAGAGCGATCACCGAGAAATTGAACAACCTCGGGTTGAAAGGAGAAACACCATGAACACACACAAAACGTTGAAAACACAGGAAACGGTCAATACCTTAACCATCTTTCGGGCAGATCGGTCGACTGGTATCGTTCCATTCATTCTGGTCGTTGCCTTCATGTTGGTTGGCTTTCTGGTTGGGCCGACAACCCTTGCTCAGACAACCAATATCCGCGTGATTCATCTGTCCCCTGATGCTCCGGCAGTCGATGTGCTGGTAAATGAAAGCCTTCGGGCGGTTGAAAACCTGTCATTCCCGTCC
>JAFGMN010000154.1 GCA_016927515.1 candidate division CSSED10-310 bacterium
ATGGAAGCCGGCTACAAATACAACATGTTCGACCTACAGGCCGCCCTCGGACTCGTTCAATTGAAGAAAATCGAAACCTTCCACCAGCGCCGCGCGCACATCGCCGCTCGATACGACGAGGCATTCACTCACCATCCCTGCCTGATACCCTGGACACACTCCCCACGCGCCCGACACGCCCATTATCTCTACGTTCTGCGGCTGAACACCCACCGCCTGAACTGCTCCCGCGACGAATTCATGACCGCCATGGAAAAGGAACATATCGGAATCGGCATCCACTTCCGGACTCTGACTCATCAGTCTTACTACCGCAATCGCTATCCGGAACAGGTCGATCGCTGCCCCATCGCGGCTGAAATCAGCAACCAGATCGTGTCGATTCCCCTCTACCCGGCTATGTCCGATCCAGACGTGACGGATGTCATCACCGCCGTACGAAAACTGCTGGATCACTTCGCACGCTGATCCCGACCGGCACGCCTCCTTTTTTAACAGCCGCTTTTTCACCTTGACCCGATGAAAAATCCGCTGTATATGTCGAATGACGCGCTGCGTCATTCTGCTTCAAGTTTGTGAGTCTCTCCATGGATCGGGCCAAAAACAGGAGGCGATGATGGATCGATTGATCAAGCGGTACCAGAACCGGAAGCTGTATGATACGGGGGAAAAGCAGTATGTGAAGCTATCGGATATCGAGGAAATGATCCGCAACAACGTTGATCTGAAGATTATTGACAACGTTACAGGAGAAGATATCACGCGCCAGATTTTGATTCAGATCATCATGCGGATGGATCCCAAAGCGGGAACTGAATCTCGAATGCCATTGGACGGGTTGCGGGATATGATACAGAATCGGGATAGCGCTTTTTTTCAGGCATTTCGAGGGGTTCTTGATTTTGGACGAGAGGTTGTCCAGCAGATAGTTCCGGGATCCCGGCTCGAACCGGATGGAGCATCTGGAGGCGGTGGGAGTCAATGGACGGCATGGATGGAAATGGCTCGGCACATGACCGATTCGGTTACCGAGAAAGCCGTTCAGTTAGTGAATGGATCGGTTACGCGGGAGATGTTGCAGGTTCCGACGCGGGATGACTGGCGTCGTATCGAGCGGAAACTGGATGAATTGGAGCGTCGGCTGGCCGGAAAGGCGGCGGATGGAGGATTGCATGATGAGTCAGGCAAAAGCGAAGAATGAATCGGCGAATACCGCGAAAAAGGCGGAGAATCTGAACATCAAGATCACGTTGAACGATTTGATGGTCATGGGTTTCAGCATGATCAAGGGTGGTTTCGGTTTGTTGCAATCGTTGGAAAAGGTAATCGATACAAAATTCGAGGAGATGGTCCGGAAGGGGGATTTGAAGCCGAAGGAAGCGGAAAAACTGAAAACGGACGTCCTTCAATCGCTGCGGCACGCGACGGGTTCTTTTTCCAGTAAAATCAGCAGCGGTGTCCAGCACACGCTCAAACGGTTGAACATTGCAACCCTGGACGATCTGAAATCGCTGGAGAAACGACTGGATGAGCTGCTTGAAACAGCGCGTCGTCCCGCGATGACGGCGGAACCGGCTGAACCGGTCAAGAAGCGGACCGGAACCCATCGATCTCCACCCTCAAAACCAACGAAGGACACCGGATCTCATCGCTCCGGATCACCTGCGTCCGCTTAATCCCGGGGTTTTGCCGTCCAGCCGACCTGAACAGACAACCCCAACGCCAGCAACACAACCCAGCCGATAAGAATCATCAACTGATTAATGGGATCGACGGGTGTAGAAATGATCCATTCCGACGGCGTCATTCCCATCCACAATCCCGCACCACCAGCAATCATGGCCGATGCACCAGCGGCAGCAGTGAACAGGATGATGACCGGCCGTTCGAATTTCCATAACAACACACCACCCAGAATGGCCATGCACCCGATGATCACGAGCGGATGAGCATCATGAAACCGCACGGATAAAGGATGGGCCAGCGACCATCCCAACCAGCCTCCGAAAATGAACAGGCCCACCGGATAAACCAGCCGAATGATCACGGCGACGATCAGCCCCGCAACAAGACACACAGCAGCCGCAACGAAGCCCCGAATCGCCAGCGCAACCGCGACTTCATACCCCAGAACACAGCCCGCACAAAACCCGAGTAGCATGATCAGCGCACGGAACAGCCGGTATCCAAAGAACGTCTGCACCCCGCCAATCACGACAAACAAGCCCGCCACGGCCTCGGCTGGCACTTGGATTTGCTGATAAGATAACGAAAACACTATCGTTTCCCCGTATACAAACAAACTTCGATCGTTCCCGATTGATTCGTCTCAACGTGCTGCGGGACAACCTTCAACTGCCGCTCGATGCTCCGCAATCCACCGGCCCGATGATATAACTGATACTTATCGAAATGATGAATCCCCGTCAGCATCTCGCACATCCGCGCAACCGCTCCATGCGGCGTGTCCGGCGACGGGCAGACATAATCGGACAAAATCACTCTCCGCCCAATTCGAAACACATCCCGCAATACCGGCAACCGCTCCTCCGTATCCAACTCATGAATCCTCATCACCATCAACGCAATGTCAAACGTTTCGTCGTCAAACCGGTTGAGCGTCCGAAAGTCGCCATGAATGATCACCGCATCACTGCCGCGACACTCCGCCACTCGCGCCCGGGCTTCATCAATACGCTTGCTGTCTGGATCAATGCCAACAATCCGGCGGCAACTCGAAGCCAGTCGCGCGCACTGCTCACCCGTCCCGCACCCAATATCAATCACCGTACTGTCTGGCGGAATGCACCGGGCAACGATTTCCCGTACCCGATGGAGCATCGGATCCATGTATAATTCAAAAAACCGGTCGTCGAATGCATTCTGTGCCTGTGTCATTTCCAGTCTCCACCAGCGCTTCTTTATCGTAACCGATTCCCATCAACCGAAGCAAAAAGACCCACTGAATTGACAGGTTCCAGCGCCTCTGATAGCGTTCTTCTCCTTTTCCGGCGACGCTGTAGGGTACGCTGTCGAGTCGGCGATGTATAAGGAGAAACCGTGCGATTCATGCGCTTTTCAAAGAAAAAGCGAATGGCAGTCATTAGTTTGGATGGATTTCCTCATTCATTAATGACTCATCTTGTACAGGACGGTGTTTTTTCATCCATTTGCCATGGGATGCCCCGGGATCGGTTGCAACCAATGCGGTCAGTGGTTCCCACGGTATCGTCGGTTGCCTGGAGCACGTATATGTCTGGCGTCAATCCCGGCGGGCACGGCATTTTCGGGTTTGTGGACCGGGATCTTAAGACCTTCCGATTAACGTTGCCCAACGCTGCCGACCGCCATGGATCCACGATCTGGGAGGATCTCGGTAAGAAGGACATTCCTTGTATCGTCGTCAATGTGCCCGTGACGTATCCACCGGTCCCGATCAACGGGATCCTGATCGGTGGATTCCTGGGAGTGAATCTCGATTCAATCGTCACACCTCCCGAGTTGCACAGGTTATTGAAGGATCAGGGTTATATCATCGATGCAGACACATCGACGGCAGCATCGGACCCGGATGGATTTCTGAAACAACTGGCTGAGATCGTGCAGCGCCGGAGCGATGTTTTTTGCTGTTTGCTCGAACAGTACCCATGGCAGTTTGCGCATCTGCACATCATGGAAACGGACCGGCTGTTCCATTTTCTATGGCAACATGTTGCCATCCCCGGGTCCTGCTACGATGGCGGTATCCATGCGGTTTTTCAGGCGATCGACGCAGCATTCGCTCGCATCGTATCGACGCTGGAGGATTCCGACGAGGTCGTTATCCTGTCTGATCACGGTTTCTGTGAGGCCGTTCTGGAATTCGATATCAATGCGTGGCTGGCACAGGCCGGTTGGTTCAAGTGGCAGGGAACCGGCGATCCGGGTCTTCATCGTCTGGCGCCCGGAGCCCAGGTATACAGCCTGCTCCCCGGCCGTATATACCTGATGCGCAACGGCCGCGAACCAGGCGGTTCAGTCAACACGGTTTCAGCCGAATCCATCACCGGCCAGTTGATTCGGGATTTGGAACACATGACCATTCCCGGCACCCA
>JAFGMN010000155.1 GCA_016927515.1 candidate division CSSED10-310 bacterium
ACCGACAGCGGCGGATCAATCGGGCGTACTACCTGGGCTGGCGGTATTGGCTTGGCCACGGAACGGCGTTCGAAGACGGGTATGTGGACCGGGTGGCGGCTGTCGATACCGCGGCTGTCAATAAACTGATGAAAACCTTGCCGCTGGCGGATGATTGGTTCTGGGCGGTGACGGCGGTGGAGGATGTGCGATAAAGCGTGTAGGGGAGGATATGTGATGAGACGCTACGATATTGTGTGTGGCATCATGTGCGGCATTGTGATGATGGCTTTCGGATGTTCTCGTGCACCGTCCCTGCGCGTTATGTTTCCCAGCCCACATGGCCTGGAGGCGGGAGATCGTGTGATGATGAACGACGTGGCCATTGGGACCATTCGGGAGGTATCATTGGAGACGCCATCCCGGGTTGTTTGTTCCGTCGATCTCGAGCGTCATGCGATCCGATTTATCAATCAATCCACGGTTTTTACCTACGGTACGGACACTGCCGGAAATGGCGGAAAATGCCTGATTTGTAAAAACTGCGATGATATGGCTCCGGCAATCGAGCGGGGGCATTCGTTTACTGGGATGGGTTTTGTCGCCTATTCTCTGGCTTGCATCGGTCACCAGGCCGACGCGATCTGGCTCGATTACATGAAAGAGCAGATCGAAGAAGTGGTTCGTAGTGGAGGTGATTTTTCGCGTGATGCCCGGGAAAAGCTCGAGGTATTTGCTCGATCCAATGCGGCCGCTTTTAATGAAACAATGCATGAGTTGAATCACACTATTCAGGAGTTGGACGATGATGCGAAACGAACGCTTGAAGACATCCGACGATCAGCCGGGCCGTGATGTCGGCCGGCAGTGGGATATGGCGCAGGATGCCGATCGGCGCAGATTGGAAGGATTGCGGATTTATCTGGATGAAGTCATACCCAGACATCCCGGCGAGCCGCACCCGTTTTTTCGCTTTCACGTCAATGAAATCGTCCGGCATCCGGAATGGGGTTTGGGGATTGTCACGGGATTTCGCATGCCGGATTTCGAGCGGGAGTTGGAAGGACTCGGGATCCAGTTTGTCCGGAGCGGTGAGATGACCGATCATCGGGTTTTTACGCCGAGAGAAGTTGAGACGATTGAAACAACGGGATTTATTTTCTATGGTGACCGACACCGGGGAATGACACTGGAAGATGTGATTCGAACGGATCGGGGAGAAGCGCCGCTTCCGGGATTGCGGGAATCATCGCCAGATGATACAAAGCATCGATCATGAATCCGGCACGATTGCCGGTGGATCACCGAGAGCCAGGAATGAGTCAATCAGACAATCAACCTCATGCTGAAATCGACCTGATCCGGCGCATCGCGAACCAGGACATGGAGGCTGGCCGCGTTCTGACGGAACGGTATGCCGCACCGCTGTTTCGCTTCTGCCGGCTTAATTTTAATGACCATTTCCGAGCCGGTGAATTTATCGAAGAATCCCTGGCTCAATGGCTCGGTGCCGTTGCACGCAACGACATCCATCCTGAATCCATCAAGGATCTTTTTTCCACCCTGATCGAGGGGTGTGTGTCGTCAGCGCCGATACCCCGTGGGAAAGGCCTGTCGGGTAAGCAGAAGCGGATTTTGGAGTTGCTGGAGCTTTTGCCGGTCATCCCGCGCATCGCTCTGGACCTGGTCTGGCTCGAAAACCATCCGGCATCGGATGTGGCCCGGTGGCTGGCGATCGATAAATCGTCTATCGAACGGACGGCACGGGATTTTGTGTCGATATTAGTGGCGGACGAACGGATCAAGGAGTTCCTCGATTATGCAGCCATCCAACAGACCCGGACCCAGTTTTCCAGGGAAAAAGCAGAGGAGCGGGAAAGATGCGGTGCGGAAGACCGACGCTCGCCCCCCGCGGATCATCGACCGGCGGGAACGTGTCCACGACGGTTTTCAGAAGAACCGCCCGCCGGATCGGATCCCCGCTCCCGCACCGCCCGCGATTCCAACCTTGGCGGACAAGCAGCGAAAAGACCCGATGGAGCTGATGCGGAGCATCCAGAACCTCGGCCCCGGCGTCGGCGTGTGGACCCGCGTAAACTCAATATTGAACTCTGAAATCGGTCCTCCCGCCATCCCATCAATGGCTGCAGGATTCGAAGACCACATCGTGCCGGTGACCTATTCACCCGCCGGTACCCGTTCTGCACGTGAACACATCGAACGCGTCCGGTGGTATGAAAAATCATGAATTCCAGCGTGCTGCACGATCCCGAATGGAACTACCCCGATAAAGCGCCTAAAATCGGTGTCGAACCCATCGACCCCGGACCGGATCCCTGCCGGGTGCACATGGCCGGAGATCCGTTTCATTTCGGCATGTTTGTGCCGAACGACCAGTTTGCCGTCTGCGATTACGATCTCCCGGACGAAAACCTCACACAAATCACTCGCGGTATCACTCGCGGACCGGTGGCATTTAACGGCCGAGTTTGCACGGAGATCATCTGCCGGGAATTCGAGCCGGAAGGGAAAACCATCCAATATGTCCGGCGATTGGTAGCAGCCGGTCATCGCTTCGGCCATATCCTGCTCATTACGCTGCGCCGGCCCGGCGGCATGGGTTCGGTTGAAATAACGGACCTTGAGTTTCCCCTCGTAATCGAACCCCGCGGCCGCTGGAACGTTTTTCGATGTTCCGGTCCCATCCATTCCGGGAATACGCAATTGGATGTCCACCGGATCACGGGCCCTGTGCAGGTTTTCGTGGGTAAAGATTGCTATCGCTGCCTTCGATGGTTGCGACCGAGGACATCCGGGCTGGGATATCGAGAAGCGGAAGAACTCATGGTGGATATCGAGACCGGTCTCACCGTCCTCGTTCGCAGTTATGTTGGCAGCGGATATCCGGATATTGAACAGTTCCAGCGCTCCCCCAAACTGGAACTTGCCGGTGAGATATTCTATCTTCGCTACATCCGCCGCGTTCTGAGATCGACTCAAACATAATCCCCCGGATGCCCCCCCGCACAACCTCACGGATAGGACCGGCTGAAATCGGATGACTCGATATCCTCGAAAACCAGAAGCTCCAATGACATATCCAGCCGATCGGCGTCACCACGGATCCGGGTGATATGGGTGGACCGGATCATGAATCGGGGAGCATCCGTTTCGATATGATTTAAAATGCTGCTCAACCGGTTACCCGGAACCGGGGACAGACGCAGTCGGACCGGCAGTCCCCAAATCGATCCGTCGCGAACAGGTTCGGCCGGCATGACATCCATTACGGTTCTGTCCAATTCGAGGTCCCGGAGTTTTTCCTGCAATAGGTTCAACGGATCCGATCCGGCCGGTATCCGGTATGTTTCCAGAATCGCCTGCACCGCTGCCCGGTCGGTGGCATCCGGCAACGTCATTCCCGATGTCAGAGTCTGCTCCAGTTGATCGATTCGGCGGATGATGCGGGCACGCTCCACCCGGTACCCCATCAGAAGCGCTGCTGCGAACACCAAAAACGAGCCCAGAATGGCCATGATCCGGGAGCGGTTCATGATTCGCTTCCCCATGTCAGTTCGATGGTTACCAGCAATCGGTTCGAGGTGTTCCGCGTGGTCACCGGTATCGAGATCCGGGGTAAGCAGCGATCACGTGTCGCGTCGATTCCGGCGAGACGCTGCTTAAAATCCCGGACAAAATTGTTTATGGCATCCATTCCATCACACGTTCCTTGAATGCGGATGCAATCCGGTGCCGTATCGATATCGCTGAGGGTAATTCCGGACGCTGCGGTGGAGACGGCAATATCTGCCAGGTAACGGTGATGACGGATCTGGGCTAGACAGGGTGGCAGATGGGGTATTCCGGGAATAGTGGCCTGCCCCTGGAAGGATACCGGACCGCCCTCATGGGAGTGTACGATGGCGGCAAGCTGGTTTTCACGGGCGTACAGCTGGAGCAGGCTCCCACCCGCGCGGCCTGTAAGACTCAGCAAAAGCACAAGAACGGCGATACCTGCCAGCAAACCGGACCGGCGGAGCACGGGAAGACCCGGACGGTGGCCGGTGCCGGCTTCGACTAGCAGCGGGGGACGGAAATGTTGCATCCAGCACGCCACAGCGCCAGCGGCGATACCCCACGTATCCGCATGAGGATCGATGGTACCCGTATCGGTAGCCGGCATGGAAAACCGAGAATCCGGTGTCCATTCGACCTGGATCGGTACCGTTGACTCGCCGGAAAGGGTTTCTCCGCTCATCCGGGGTCCCATCCAGGTGATCGAACCGGGATGCCACTCGGGATCGTGTTCGGTTAACCGATGATAGGTAGCCAAAATCGTCGCGCCAGCATGTTCGAGAGGCTCTCGGAATGCCCGGCAGAAAACTGTCTGCCCGCCGTCAATCCCGATCATTGTGATCCGGTGACCGGTCGCTGTCACGACGAATCGGTCTCGTGCGAACGGGGATGAGCAGAGGAGACTGGCCAGTGCCTGACCCGGATGGATGCCGCCGGGACATCGCCGACCCATGGATTGGAGCCGGTCGAAGATGGTCCGGGCGGTCCCGAAATCAGCGCCGGTAAGACCGTTCCCATCAATCCAGCACGATCCGGAATCCTGACGCATCGGTTTGTAGATATCTGGCATCTCAGTAACGGACTGACCCGGATCGTGAATGGCGAGGACGGGAAACAGAAAAACCGGAATGATCGGGATTGTGACTGGTACATCGTCAAGCAGATGGTCCCAGTCGGAAAGACCGGCGTGGGAGCGGATTCGTATCACACGAAACCGAATTCCGTAAGCGCGGAACGGAATGACAAGCCGGACCGTCGTAATGCGATCCGATTCCACGCACATTCCCACCGCTTCTTCTGCCAGCCAACGGGTCATCCGGTCCACCATTCTTTCTGATCGAGAACCAGGATATTGCTTCCTTGCCGCCATACTACCGCTTCGAGCCGGCCGATGACAAACCGGCCCGGTGTGGAAATGGTGATCCGGAAGCACGATGAGCGGGTATCCAGAATGCTGACCACGCCAGGCGGAATGATGACCGATTCCGACAGATCGAATACCGAAGTCAGTGCTTGCCGGGACCTTGCCCGGACGACGGCACGGCTGAACGCGCTCCCACCCAGCGCTTCGAGCATCTTGGGATCGGCCGTATTGATGTTGATCCGTCCGGTTCCATAGACCGTCACGAACCGATCGGCGTCGGGATCGGTAATTCCAAGGAGACGGATAGCGGCGAGTGCAGAAATCGGTAGATCGTGATGGGTTTGCTCCCATCGGTTCCGATCGTTTGCCCATCGATCACGGTCAATGATGCATGTCGGGAATACATTTCGAAAAGCGGATACGACAGGTTCGTTGAGGTCACCGGATGGCCGGAGAAGATAGTGGACCGGCAGCCGGGCCTGTTCGTCTTCCACTGTGATGGAGGCGATGAGATCGCCGATGGGGACGGTGGCTGCCGGATACCAGGTATCGCCAGGACCATCCCAGGCTGTCGTATCGGACTGGATGATTGCCACTGCAAGGGCCAATCCGGAATGATTCGCATGATGCACGGCTACACGGTCGGCGTGCATGGCAGCGATTTCACGGCGTCCGGCGGCGGTTCGTGCACCACACAGAGCCAGGGTGAAGATGGCGGTCATGACAGCCAGGACGATAACGACACTGAAACCGTCGTCATTCCGGAATCGCGGAGGTTCAAATCGCCGGATATTCATCGCGCTCCACAATCACCCAAGAGGGTGTTCAGCGGAATGATGACGTCCGGATGCTCCTGTTGACGGAAACGGACTGCCCGGGGAAGGCCCTTCCGATCCGGTTCGCTCCACCGGTCATACCACTGGTCATCGATTCCCAAAACATGAATCGTAACCGGGCCGCCGCTCTCCAGAAGACGGCCGGTGACGGCGGGTGGTGTTTCCTCAGGATTGTGTCCGAGCGTTGCCGGATGGATGTCCATCTGGAGTCCGGGACTGATGTTCGTGGTTACAATCAATCGGCTGTAACCCGCGTAATCCGGTACCGGATCGAAAGCTCCGGGAATGATCCGTGCGGTTAAGTGTTGACCTGAATCCAGCGGTATCAGCTGGAACGAGGGTTCGGTGCCCGTCTGGCCGTTTCGATCCACAGCACCGACATAGCGGTGCAGCCGAAGTCGATCGTCGGGATCGATCCGATGCGAACTGGCATCGTCAAGCCGAGTCTGGAAGCGCACGGTCATCCACCAGGCGGAGGCAATCAAGCCCAGTGCAGCGCTGGTCAGCGTGATGGCGATCAGCAGCTCCACAAGGGTGAACCCACGGCAATGAACCAGATGGCGCGTCATGATGGTACCGGCGCTTCCGGCCATGCCCGTGGCAGTTGCCCGATTTGCAGTCGTGTCAGCCGAACGGGAGCGCGAAGATCCGGGTGATCGATCGTGATTGTGATGCGTACCGCGTCCGGAACCCGCTGTTCGGGATCCGACCGGAGGGATAACGTCCATCCGGTCTGGCGGATCCGGTGTATGGTCTGGAGAACGTCAGGATGGGTCAGATCACCGTGCAGAACGATTTGCTCCAACAGGCAGTCACCCCACGCTGATGCCGATGTGAGAGCCCGGGCTTCCCGTTGAATCTGAGCGGTGCCGGCGGATAACATGCCGAGGGAAACGGTTGCCAACGCGGCGATAACCAGAGTAATCAGAGTTTCAACCAGGGTGAATCCTGCGCTGTTGTCGGTCGTTTGCTGCATGGCGTCCTACATGATGCCGCCCAATTCCGCGATGGGGATGATCACGGCAAGAGCGACGGCGATGACGCAGATGCCGGCGATAACTACGGCAACTGGTTCCGCCAACGACAGCAGACGGTGTGACCGCGTGCGGGCTTCACTATCCATGATGCGATACACCCGATCGCAGGCGGCGGCCAATTCGCCGATCCGATCGCCACCCTGAAGAATCCGACGGGCGAGAACCGGAACCGTTTCGAGATCTGAAAAAGCATCCGCCGGAGATTCTCCGGCGATGATGCGCCGACGGGCCGCGGTGAGATCGTTCCGGACTGCCGAACTGGCTGCACCGGAAGCGATCAGCGCCAGCGCATCGGGTAACGGGATATCGCGTTTTAACAACACTCCGAGACTGTACGTCCAGACGGCTGTTTCCTGGGTGCAGATGATCGTGCGGATCCACCGCAGACGCGCCAGGCGGGTTGCGTATGGAAAGGCCGCGGAAGCGGTGCGGCGAGTGGTACGGCGGCCAACGAGACGGCGGGCAGCCATCAGAATCACCACGATGGAGATGCCGCCGGCCGTGACCGTGCCCGCGCCGGTAATCAGCCGCGTATACAATGGAATGTCGTGACCCAGACGGGCATACATGTCTGAAATCTGCGGAGCGATGACAGTGGCCAGAAACAGGGCGGCCAGAAGGGTCACCGTTAAAATGACGGCCGGGTAGGTCAACGCGGACACGAAGTGACGCCGGTGGGTCTCATTCATTTCCAGGATCGTTGCGGCCTGGTCGAGCGTATCGGGGAGCGTTCCTGATGATTCACCGGTCCGAATCAG
>JAFGMN010000156.1 GCA_016927515.1 candidate division CSSED10-310 bacterium
AGATCGGTGCTGGTCCGGGCGAAATCGATGAATGCGCCCCGGGCCGCTGCGAATCGGGCGTTCAGAATCACCTGCAGGATGACTTCGCCCGGTCCGGTCAATCGACGGAACGGGATGGAACCGTCCTGCGGCAGGTTATGGATTGTTCCGGAGGGAAACAATTCATACTGTGCATCCAATGCCAGCAGGACAACCGGTAGATCGCACCAGGCATATCCGGCAGCGATGTTACCCCCGATGGTGATCAGATTGCGCAACGGTGTCGATGCCAGTGTGTCGGTGGCCTGACGCAAAATTCCACCACAAAAGGCTGAAATCATCGGATCGCGCTCCATGTCACCGATCGTCGTAACAGCACCCATCCGCACAGCGCCGTCCGGGTCACAGGAGCAGCCTTTGATCGGCAGATCGGTCAAATCGATGACCGTGGTGGCGTCAGGCCGGCTGAATGCGAGGCTGGTGCCGCCGGCCAGCAGCAGCAGCGGCCGGATTTCCGGATTATCCCGAGTCGTATAGGTACCGAGAAGCCGGTCCAGTTCAGTCAGTGTTTTCGGTTGATGATACGCGGTTGCTGAAGGTAAAAGTCGCGCCATGGTTTTATTCCTCTTCATTGGCATTCACCGTTTCAAGAAGACGATGATATGCTTTTTCCGGGAGTTCGGCAAAATTATCCAACTCCGACAGGTACCGGACCAGGACGATATCCGGATGGTCAAACGGCAGGTAACCGCTCCAGAGCCGGGCCGACCGATCCCAGTGCATCCGCGCTTCACGGAACGATTCCGTCAGCCAGCAGGCGATACCGGCACCCAACCGGGCC
This sequence comes from candidate division CSSED10-310 bacterium, assembly GCA_016927515.1. Taxonomy (GTDB): domain Bacteria; phylum CSSED10-310; class CSSED10-310; order CSSED10-310; family CSSED10-310; genus JAFGMN01. The sequence goes on from JAFGMN010000156.1 coordinate 821, forward strand.
AGCTCGTTGGATGGATCGACGGTGATGACCGCCATGAAGACATTCAGTGCCCGATGCGGAAGCGACTGACGAACTAAATATCGTCCATACTCCATCATCGTTTCTGGAGCACCACCGGCAGCAGCAATGGCTTCGGCATGCCGGTCTTCCCCGGGTTTCACATACCGGTGCATTTCTTTCACACTATGATAATACAAAGTAAATACGAACGGGTTTTCCTTGACCGGTAGCGCATGTACCGCCTGCAACAGCGTTTCAAAATGAGACCGGCGTTCACCCTCCGACTCTTCGATCGCGTATTCCAAACCGCAAATCAGGTCATTTCGGGCAAGCATGCCGATTTCTTTTCGGAATGCGTCCTGAAAACCCCGTGCACGGGCCGCCGGATCGCCAGCATCCGTTCCGGTGGAACATGTCAATGCACGAAGACCCAGCAGAATGGTGTCCAAAGCAAAGCCCAACTCGATCCGACCTCCGTTGATCAATTGCACGGCACGCCGCAGAACGTCCATGGTTTCTTCGGATAGCCCGGACTGGTTGTCCATCGCCATGCCGCCCTGTTCGGGACTGTCGAGATCGAGGTCATTCATGACAGTGTCCATCGGTCTGGTTTGTCCGCCGGACCGGGCTGCCGTTGTCAAGGTTCCCCCTGCTGTTGTCAGCGCTTCGGCATGCGATAGATCGAACATCATGTTCCATAACGGATTGACCCCGGGTTCACCCCCCTGCCGATTGTGAATCTCCAGGAAATACAATCCGGCACTGACCGCCCGGAAGTGTCGCGGAATGCGGCGAACCGATTGCAGATACGTCTCCAGTGTCGTCTGGACCCGATTGACAAATCGCCGGGTCAGAAACCGGCCCAGGATCCGGTTGAGAATCGCGATCCGCTGATCGAACGGATCGGGCATGGCTGCAATTTCAGCGGCATCGGTTTCGGCGAGGTCATCCAGCGACTCGATCAATTCCCGTGGCGGAAATCGAAGCAGGTGCAGCGCCGTTTCCTCCCGGAATAATTCAGCCAGATGATCGATCATGACCTGCAACCGCCTGGGATCGGAAAGGTCCCGGCGAAGCGAATCGGGATTCAGTGGGTTTGAATCGGGGTTCAGGCTTGTCCGGAAACGCGCCTGTTTTTTCTTTGTTTTTTTCTGATCGCGTCGACGTGTCATGGCACATAAGTAAAAAGCGGGAAGGGATATTGTCAATCAAAAAGAAATGAAATAGGCTCGTTCCGATGACGACGCTACACGATGACAGGACAGTACGCAACGTATCGGATACGGATGTTTTCCGCGTACTGTTTGTCTGTCATGGCAATGTGTGCCGCAGTCCGTTGGCGGAAGTCGTTCTTCGAGCCAAAATCCCGGACACTCTGGCCCGGGATGTGGAGATCGGTTCCGCGGGGCTTGAAACGTTTACCGGTCTCTCGGCATCGGTGGAGGCGGAACTGGCGGCGCGGATGAAAGGGTATGATCTGTCGCGGCACCGGTCGCGGCAGGCCAGTGAATCAGTGATCGAAAACAGTGATCTGATTCTGTGCATGGAACCCGGACAAACACGCTATTTACAGGAAAAATATCCACATATGGCAGCACGGATTCATACATTTCAGGCATTCTGCGCCGGAGAAGACGTGGCTGTGGACGATCCATACCAGCAGGATGTCACCGTATACATCCGAACATTGACGAAAATCACCGCTGGCATCAATCGCTGCAAGACAAAAATTTGGGATATGGTCCGGCATAAAAAACGGAAACGGATGAGCGATTGAGATTCGAAACCAACGCTCGGTGGAGCAGACCCTGTAAATGGAGCAGGTCAATCAATGCGGGGAAACAGCGCATCGGTTTCTCCCATCGGAGCGCCAGGAACGAGGCTGCCGGGTTTCGGCTGCCAGGCGATGGGGATATCCGGAACCGGATCGGCTCCTATGGAGACCAATGCTTTATCGGATGATTCAGGTATAATCGGGCGGGCGGCCTGGAAAAACATCCGCAGGCAATCCAGCATGACGTAACAGATGCTGAGAAAACGGTCGGTTTGACTGGGATCTTTCACCCGTTTCCACGGCTCCATGTCATTGTAGTAGGTGTTCATTGTGTCCGCGGTATGTACCAATGATTTGACGGTATCAGGCAACGTGATGAGATCAATCGTGTCGACGATTTCCCGGCAGGTCCGAGCGACGGATTCCTGGAGCTGCTGATCATCGGGATGGACCGCTTCCGGAGCGGGGACCCGGTTATCGCATCGTTTGGTCACGAACTTGACGACGCGGGAATGCAGATTGCCGATATTGTTTGCCAGGTCCGTGTTGTATACAGCGCGGATCAACTCCATGGATATCTGGGCATCGTTGCCGCCCATGGTTTTTGCCAGGTAGTACCGCAGCGCATCGACGCCGAATGCATCGATTACCTGGGACGGATCGACGACATTGCCCAGCGATTTACTCATCTTCTGACCGCCTTCCGCGACCCAGTAACCGTGGATTCGATACCGTTTCGGCGGATTGAAGCCGGCGGCACGCAACATGATCGGCCAGTAGATGATATGTGTTTTGATGATATCCTTTGCCATGATGTGGGTCACATTGGACCACCACCGGTCGAAATCCGGGTGATGATACATCCCGATGTTGGATGTATAATTTAGCAGAGCATCAAACCACACATACGAGACAAAGTTGGGATCGAACGGCAGAACGATGCCATGCCAGACCCTGCTCCGGGGGCGACTGATGCACAGATCATCCAGAGGCTCCGTGAGCATTCCGAGAATTTCCCGCCGGTAATTGTCGGGCCGGATCAGTGTGTCATCAGCGGTGAGCCAGTCGATCAGCCATTGCCGATGCGGTTCCAGCGCAAAGAAATAATTGGTCTCCGTCTGCTTCTGCGGAACGGTCAGATGGTCCCGGCATCGTCCCTGATCATCCAGCTCCGCTTCCATCTTGAATTGCTCGCATCCCACACAATACAGACCGGTATATTCCTTTTTCCGGATCAATCCCTCGCGATACAGCTTCTGCAGCACTTCCTGGACGATCCGCTTATGCGATTCATGGGTCGTACGAACGAAAATATCATAGGATACGTTGCATCGATCGAATAGCTCCTGAAACCGCCCGGCCTGGACCGCGAGAAAGTCTTCCGCCTCCATTCCGGAGGCTTCAATGACCTGCTGGATCTTCTGGCCATGCTCGTCGGTTCCGGTGGAGTAGAGCGTCGGCTCCCCGTGCATCAGGTGATAGCGCTTGAGAATATCACCCATAATGGATGTATGGGCGTGCCCGATGTGGGGTGATCCATTGACGTAGTAAATCGGTGTTGTAATGTACTGGTATGCCATGACGCGTCTCCTTCTTCTTGGGAGTGTATCGACTCGTGTAAAGGAGAGCAAGCAATTCGCATCAGGGTTGACGAAGCGGAGCAGCGCGGGGCCGGATAGCAAACAGGTAGAGCTGCTTGTTTTCCTCCACATGTGACCATTTAACAGGGAACAGGTCGGGTCGTTCCAACAGGTGGGTGGCATTTCCGAAGGAGGTAAACTCGGTTGCGCCCCAGTAGAGGTGTGTAATCCCCGCATCGCGGCATAATCCGTGAACGGCGAGTGGATCATGGAGTTGGTACATGCGTGTGATCTGATCGAGGCGGATCCGGTAATGGGTTTCGGGAATCAGAAAGATGTGGGCATGCATCCAGTCTCCGCAATAGGTGTTTCGGTGGGCGAATGTTGGGATTGGGGAAAACGGTGCCTGAATATCGGTGGTTTCGGGGCCGCCTTGTATCCGTGCGTTGATGGGGAGTTGATCGCGCATGAATCGGTAGGCATCCCAATCGGCGGGATCGATAAAGGAGACGAACCGGTGGTTCTGAATATCGCATGCGTTGAAGATCTCCATGGCCAGGGTCGGCAGCGCACCGATTGCGGCAGCGAAGCAGACCGGGATGGCGATGGCTGTTCGCAGGCGGGTCCCGGTCACCAGGTTCAGTCCGTGTCCTGTCAGCAGAGCCAGGGAAAGCGCCAGGGTGTACCCCACTTTGACGCCGACATCCGATGGCCATTCAGGGATCATCACGCCGGCGACCCAGATCAGGGATAACCCGGCGAGGATGGCGGTGGGTGTGTTCACGTGCCGACGATGAAAAAGCAGAGGAAAGCCCAGAATGGCGACACCGAAGTTCAGAACGAAGAACGGAATGGGATGCCGGGCGATGGGTTGAACAAGGGTCAATTGCAGTGGGTTGCCGGTATTGCCCAGCATATCGAAAACGAAACGATACAGCAGAAGCGCCAGCACAGGCGGTACAGCCATATATATACAGAGAACAACCCGTTTCCTGATTTCCGTTGCGTTCCAGGGGCCCACGACGGCCAGGCAGATCCCGGTCCAAAGAGTGAGAAAGCTCCCGAGGAAGCCGGAATGACCGATGGCCAGACCGCACAAAATACCCATGAGCAGTGCTTGTTGCGAGCGGATGTTACGGGAACGGGGTTGGAGTACGACCAGAAACAGGAGGCAGAGCGCTGTTGGAATAATATGTTGAACGTTGTATTGGATCAGGCGGAACACGGTGTCGATTTCGGGATGGCCCAGAATCCAACGTGAGTATCCGTCAACATTAAATGCGCGGAATCCATCCCACGGCCAGGCTTTCCGCAAGACTTGCCGGAATACGGCCAGGCCTTCGTACGATGCGAATGCGAAGGGGAGCCAGACAACGAACCAGCGGATCCATTCCCGGCGGATAAAGTGTGAAACGGTCAGAATCCAGATCCAGATGAAGACGCTGGCCAGAAATAAGTTAACGGTGCGGATCACCGGTTCCACGCTATCCGGGCCCAGCAGGTCGATCACCATCGCGGGTAACAGATAAAACATCCAATAGTAATGCAGTGTTTCGCCGGCGAAATACGGGTTCTCAGGCGGTAATGCACTTCGTGGAAGGGTCGCCGCCACGGCCACATGCTTTAAATAATCACCGGAATAGTATGCCCGGTAGGCGATACCGTCCGGTGTGTCCATCCCGACGCGGGAATACGGTAATACCAGCAGAATCACCAGTACCGATACGCAGATGAGCGACACAGCAACCGATCGGGGTGACAACGTCGAAGGGGCGTCACGGTCCGGGATCGATCCACCGGTAGAATGATGATTGTGTAGCCTTAACACTCTATTGCATATGATGCCGGTAAGTCCGATTGGAATCAGGCACTGGATAGCCGAGAATCCTGAAGACAGGATCATGGCGGTGGCGAGAGCATTGGAAACGAGGATTCCGATTGGTATGGCAGCGGCCCAAACCAGGAATGACGGCTGGGTTTCTTGGGGTATCAGGGTTTTGCTGAAGGAGACACCGACGAGTGTGCATGCCGTGATGACGAGCAGGACAGACAGCACGACAAGGGGTGGCGCAACGGTCAACGATATCAAACCCGGCATGAGCAGAAAGCTCAGCGGATGAAGAAACCATCGGCGGGCCAGGGGAAGCATACCAGCTGTGAACTCATTCCCGGTCATACGGAGCGATTATGCCAAAAAGCTCCTGGACCGGCGAGCGATCCGGGAGCTTTTTTTTCACATCGGGATCGGTTCCGAGCCTGGGCTCAAAACCGGGTTTGCTGCCAGACAGCGCGCGGACGCTGTCTGCAGCCCATCATTCTAGCATGGATCCGGTGGACCTTCCTCGGTACATTTCCAATCGATCAGTTCCATGGTTGCCGGAGAATCCCAGCCCCATTTTCCGCATTCCCCGCTCTGATTGGCCCGGTTGAATGCAGGAATATTATGTGCCGGAAGAGCCTGGGTATCGCCGGTTCCGGTATGTGTCACCGTGATGGTGTTGTAATTCCAGGTGATTCGGAACTGGGCGGACGATCCTTCCAGATCGTCAGTATCCCAGATATTCCATTCTTCCCAGCAGCCGTAATCACCGGATTCCAATCGCCATGTCGGCCACCAGTTGCCGTAGGGCCAATCGGGTTGGACATAGCGATGATAGACGCCGACAAAATTGACCTGGTTTTCATCCTGCAGGCAGAACAGGATCGTTTTGTTATAGGCGTCCTTCGTGCCATCGTTCATGATGGGGATATTGTGGACGTTGACCAAGGCTTCACCGATACGGCAGGGATCTTTCGGTGTCGGTGGCGGATCGCTGATGAAATGAATCATGTGATCAGCCCGATCGACCTCTTTCCAACTCCCGCCCATGACGGGTTCATACAGACAGATACTGAATTCGATATCCGCCACGAGATAGGCAAGGAACGGAAATGTCCACATATGGTATGCGTTCAAGCCGAGGTGTTCCGGTTGCTGGAGATGTTGTGTAAAGTCGGTTCCGGGCAGGAATGACGGATAGAAGAAATCAATGCCGGCCACACTCAAGGTCATGGTAAACCGCTGATTGGCTTTCGCGGCATACACGGTAAACCCCTGTGAAAGCAGATCTTCATAATCAACATATCCGTTCTCCGGAATATTGGAATTAAATGAGACGTATGGCTGGGGTACCGCTTCACCTGTTGGTGTCGGATACGGCGTATACGTCGGCCGGGGTGTCTGCGTGTTTTCCGGCGTGTACGTCGGATACGGGGTTTGTGTCGGCACCGGTGTCGACGTCGGAATGGGGGTGTACGTCGGATATGGCGTGTAGGTCGGATACGGCGTGTAGGTCGGATACATTGTCGGCTGTTCCGTCGGCGTTACCGTCGGTTGCTCTGTCGGCGTTACCGTCGGTTGCTCTGTCGGCGTTATCGACGGCTGTTCCGTCGGTGTTACTTGCGGCTGTTCCGTCGGTGTCACGGTCTGGGCCTGTACGCCAATCACGGCGCAGAGACTCATCAAACAGAGGCAGCCAAGCATTTTCAGGGGCATTCTGGTCATATCGTTTTATCCTCCATGGTAAATCATTCTCATGCTTTCAACCAAGCATATCCCGTAAACCATAAAGAGGATGATGACCGACTGTCAAGAAAAACCGCCTCCAGTCGGAAAAAAGCCGAACATCTTGTATACGACTCCAAAAGAAAGTCGTGCATGTTGCGGAGAGATATCGGGTTCGATACACCCGGAATGTGCGGACACCCCATCGGCCATGATCGCCGTGTTATCTTTCGCTTTGAAGGTTTCAGACAACTCCGATAAAACCGATATCACACCCGTGACGACAGATTGGGAATGGGAAGGGATGCCTGGAACGCATGGTTTCATCTTATCGTCTCGAACAATTTCCTGTGGTCTTATGTAACCAGTAAATTGTCTCTGAAATCGATTCTATGACAAACTGGCCAATAATGATATTTTAGGGCACGCTTGCGTTTTGAGCGTTCAGTAAATATCATATTTCAGTTATCAGACAGTCAATTGTGATGGCGGTTCTCAGGCTGTCCAATGTTTTTTGTAAAAAGAAAGAGGACTCCATGAAAAGGTTGTTAAGAATGCTTGTTTTGTGTTTGGTAAGCGGACTACTCATGTCCTGCACGCATCTCTATCTCTACATGGGTGATCATGGCACATATGAGTTAAAACGTTGCAATGTCGATCTTGACCCGGGGCATATGACTGAACTGGTTCATCTGAACAAGGGGGGTGCCACCTGGTACTTGTTTGTCGATTCGGACCCGCCGCGAATGTTCTGGCATGGTGAAAAAGCCGGGACGGATTATCCGGTTTTCTGGTCTGATCTTGATGGCAGCAATGTCAAACATACGACCATCAGAGGATTGAGACGCATGTATTTGGACCCCGATAACGATCGAATCGTTTATGAGGTGTTGTCCTCGGGAATCTATATTCTTCGAGCGAAAAACTATACTCAATTCGGGACTAATGAATTCACCGAACTATGTACATCAGCGTATCCATTCTCTAAAATCGTTGTGAATCCCAATAACTGCGGAAAAATATACTGGATCGAGACGCGTGAAACAGAGGAATGCTATCTCAGAGAACTGGACATCGTCACCGGCACAATGACCGAACGGATCAACAGTGTCGATCATCCGTTCGTAAAAAAAATATGGCGCATGATGATCGATCCAGGGAGCCACTATGTTTACTGGTCACAAAATCTGATCGGTTCGGTGGATGACATGGTTGCACGTGCAAATTACATCGATGGTTCAGGCTATGAACCCTGGATTTATAATCTCCCAGGTGAAAGCCTTCTGGCGAGCTACCCGTCACAGATAGCAATCGATTACGTGGAAAATCGACTTTACTGGGCGGATATGAACATGAACTGGATCGCTTCAGCAAAAATGAGCGGGCAAACGATAGAGGATCGGGACTTCAGAGTATTGGTTCATTACCCATTGGATCAACAGACTAACGGACCGAACTATCATCCGACATCCATCGTCTTGGCCCGGATAAAGGGATGCATGCGAGATGCCTCGGTTGATATTGAGTCGACATCCCACAATACAAATCATCTTCCACCGGATTATAAGCCCCCCGTAGCGGATCCCGGTTTCGTTTATCCTTTTGAATGATCGTCGAGTTTATTCGGGTGACTGGGTGAGCAGCTGGTGAAATGATTGATCTTACATGTCCGATTCAGGGTACTGAAGCCTTCAAAAGCATCAATGAACTGCGTAATGGCAGCGGAAAGTCCTGCGGTAAACCCCTGCTCGTTTTCTGACGGTAGTGCGTATCCGACCATGTAAGAAATATCACTCAAGTAGAAGGTTTTATCGGTTTCAGCAGTGGTCGTTCGATACGTGATGGGGAGTAGATTCATCTAAGGAATTGAGCGAACAAGACGGAAACCAAGGGTATTCATTGTGCCGCCCGGGACGCCGTTGAGCCGCCGGGCTGAACGGCTGTACGACGCGTCGGCGTACCAGCAGCCACCCCGTATCACCCGTCCCGTGATGGATGTCACCCCCGTATAGTCCGTCGTTGACCCTGTCGGATACGTCCCGTACCAATCCCAGCACCATTCAAACACATTCCCATGCACGTCACTCAGATTCCAGGGATTCGATAATTTGCCGCCAACAGAGGCTGTCGTTCCCGAATCATTGGCGCAATACACACAATAGGTCTCCAATGTTGGATGCGTTCCTGCCGTGCAGGACGTGCAGTTCCCTGAAGAATAGTTTGGCTCGATGCATGAAAACGGCGTTGTTGTTCCTGCTCGCGTGAAAAACTCCCATTCCCCTTCTGTTGGTAAACGATAGCCATTCGCTGCAAAATTGCAGAAAAAGGGTTCTGCTAAATAGTTTAATGATGTGATCGGTGTCAGGAATCCCGCATCTTTGTAATAGCACTGCACATATCCATTCTGTAGCGATAACAGATTCGCAAAGAGCACCGCCTGATACCACGTATTCTGCTGTACCGGATGCATCATCGAGGGGCTATAGCTGGTATTGCTGGGATCAGCCGGAAGCGTCGCTTGAACTGCTCGCAGATCCGCCCACATCTGCCGTGTGATCTCGGTTTCCATCACATCAAGATTCCGTGTCAGGATGTGAATAAACTGCGTTTCATCGCTCACTCGGCACGGTTCGCTTGAAGGGGATCCCTGTGTGAACGTCCCGGATGGTATCGAAATCATGTTTCCAACTGATACCAAAATGGGAGTATTTGTCGGCGTTGGCGTGTGTGTCGGGGTCGGAGTCGGCGTATTGGTCGGGGTCAGTGTGGGCGTCTGCGTTGGTGTATCCGTCGGAGTTGGGGTTTGGGTATTTGTGGGAGTTAAGGTGGGCGTGCCCGTTGGAAGCGGAGTATCAGTCGGGATTGGTGTCGGCGTCGTCATGGGATAGAGCGTGATATCAGGAATCGTGTTTGCGCCATCCCCAATCGTGACGGGCACGCGTTCCTCGGGATAATACCCAGGAGCTGAGGCATCCAAACGGTAATCGCCTGAATCCACTGCCATCATGCTGTATGAACCGTCCGTGTCAGTGATCGCCGTATAGGTCGCGAACGCATAACTTATGCAGCATAACCCGGAGACAACCAGAACGATACCGAACGTTCCGATTGCGTGGTTCCGTTTCTGCAGTAAAAACAGGCTCAATCCCACCAGCAGTAAACCAGCTCCGGTAAACCCGGTCGCCGGGACACCGGGAAGTGTTTCCAACTGGATGGTGATACCGTCATGATCGACCGTCTGATCCGCCTTGAATGCGTTTCCTTCGACACTTGCTGCAAACGTGCTTTGTATCAGACAGAATAGTAACAAGCCGATGGTGACTGGCTTTAATCCCTGACCTGCCATAGCCCCTCCTGCTAACGTATAAACCTAAGGAAATTCCATTCCGAAGCGACTATGCTAAACAGATCGACGATTTGCAAGCCCAATTCGGCTCCCTTATTCTTAACACAAGAGTAAAACGCGACTCGCCTGGGGTCTCGATCAGCAGGATCGGGGTCGTTGAAAGGCGGAGCGTCGTGGTTCCCGCGGTGCTCCCGAGAGGAATGGGCTCCGATGGTGTGCCAGCGAAGGGTATGGGGAATGCGCGCTAAGCAATCACAGGCAGCGTGACTGACGCGGTATACGGAGGGACGTCTCACTCACACAGGGTAGCATCTTCAAGCCAAGCGATCCACTCCCACCCCCGCGGGTCATCGAACCTGAACTCGTACAGTGCGACCGGACTGGGCGCGCTCAGCCTGGAGACTGCCTGGAAGTAGGCCTTTCTGTAATTGACCTTGGTAAGAATTTTCTTCATTAAGCAGTATCAGTTTGACACGCAATCGGGGTTCTGTCATTAATCTATGCAATTGGAATTGAACAGGTAAACGGGCATAAAAACCCAGATTGTGGATCTTACTGAAACGACATTCCGCTGGTATCGGCAGATAGACGGGGACCTGTTGCAGTTCATTAGAATCGAGACAGTGTGAGTTGAATCCAGATTGGGATGGTAGGATATCGCGGAGGTGGTTCGATGGATACAAATATGTTTTTCGAAAGGTTTCGGATGTTCTCGATTACGCTGATGATCGTGATCATGCATTTCGTTATTGCCGACGAACCGGCTCGAGCCGGGACTGTTCAAGTTGAACTGAGCAGTGACGATTTTCGCACAGAGACGGGGCGGCTGGGCGGCGAGATTATCCGGATCGACGGGTTTTACAGCCGCGGAAAGCCGGGCGCGCCCATTCTACCGCAGTATGTCTACGATATCGCACTTCCGCCGGATACGGACTGGAAAACCGTTCGCATTCAGGTAACGGATAAACAGGAAATCGATGTTCCAGGGCTTTTCAATCTTGAGCCTGCCCCTCCCGCTGCGGAGCAGAACGACGGGAAAACACAGGTTCTTGACTGGGGTGATGCCGGGGAAATCGTCAATGGCCAGGACATATCCATTTACCGGAAAGATGCATTTTATCCGGAAACATGTGTAGAACTTAAACACTGTTCCCAGATGCGGAAGTGGAAATTTATCCGAGTGCAGTTCACGCCGGTCTCATTCAATCCGGTCCTGGAGACGCTCAAGCGTATTAAAAGAGCTACTCTGGAGGTGACATTTGATTCTACGGGGAATGATGAACCAGACGCGCTGCTTCAGGATAATATCATGGATGAGCGTGCACGGGAGCGGTTTGTCAATTTTAATCAGGCGGAAAAATGGTATCAAACGAAACAAAGGGATACCCGAGCCTGGACATATAATTATGTGATCATCACAACCAGCGAGTTCGTGTCAAAAAGCGTCAAGCTCGCTGAATTTATCCATCATAAAGACATATCGGGATTTTCTCCACTCGTTGTCACGGAAGACGATTATGGTGGATTGACGGCACCGTTTCCGAATTGGATAGAAGACAAAATCCGTCAGTGGCTGATCGAGAATTACATCCAGTATCAGATCGAGTATGTACTGATTATTGGAGATCCACGATGGGGTTATGCAGGCACCCCGATGAAATTGGCATACGAAAATATCTGGGGTTTACCGACGGATCTGTATTTTGCCGATCTGACGGGTAACTGGGATCTGGATGGTGACGGGTATTATGCCGAACCGGTTGATGACTGGGGAGTGGGAGGCGTGGATGTAACAGCCGAGGTTTATGTAGGGAGGATTCCCCTTTACAGTTATGATGCTGTTGATATCAGTAAGGTCGACGATGTTCTGCAGAAAACGATGGATTACCAATCTGCCACCGGAGCATTGTCCTGGCGCAAGAAGTTCCTGCTTCCGGAGGGCTTCTCAGGTCCCGGGACCGACGGAGCTTATCTGGGAGAAACCATGTGGAATGATTATCTTCAAAGCAATGGTTGCACCCGGTACACGATGTATCAGCAGGGCGAATGCGTGGACGATTCCATTTTCTCCAGCAATGAGGAACTCCGGGATGCGTCCACCGTTAATTATTGGAAAAACAGTCCCTGCGGGTTTGTCACATATTGGGATCACGGCAGTCCAACCCATGCCGAGGTAGGTTATGGTGACAATGGCTGCGGAATACTTCTTGTGAACTGGGACAGCTTTCAACTGAATGATGATTACCCGTCCATTGTTTTTCAGATAGCATGCTCCAATGCACATCCTGAAACAGAAAACAACCTGGCTTATTCCCTTCTTTTACGAGGAGCCGTAGCCGTTGTCGGCGCTACTCGAACATCTCATTACGAGCCCGGATGGACCGCGCCGATCGGAGAACAGTGTAACCCTGATAACGGTTACGAGTTCAACCGGAACATGGTGGTTAGAGATATGACTGCCGCGGAAGCGCTGTATGCCATGAAATCGGAGTTGGATGTTTGGGGGACTAATCTATATGTCTACAATCTTTTCGGGGATCCGCAGATTCATCATGAGCAGAATGGCACAGTACAGAAATACTATGTGGATCATGTTAACGGCAGTGACACCTACACAGGACTCAGTTGGTCCCAGGCATTCGCCACAATTCAAAAGGCAGTGTCCATGTGCGGGTATGGCTCAAACCGGTTTCCCGATAAGATATATGTAGCTGCCGCAACCTATTACGAAAACGTTCAGTTCAGTAATCGATCCAATATATTCCTGATCGGCGGATATCCCCCGGGCGGCGGATTACGCGATCCGGACAACAACATTACCACCATTCAGAGTGATGGAACCAACCGGGCGCTTTATTCGTCATACGGAGAAGATCTGTTTTTTGACGGGTTCCGGATTGCTTTTGGTATCGGGGGATATTTCCAGTACTGTACCGATATCACATTTGCCAATTGTCATTTCTATGTGCTCAGCGGAACCCGGGGTGCCGGAATCGAATCGCACGATTCAAGCATTAGAACCCACAACTGCGTATTCAGTTTTAATGACACCTCGGGGGAAGGTGCGGCTATCTACTGCGAAGATTCTCGCCTGGACGTTATAAACTCATTGTTTTTAAACAACGAAGCGTCTAATGGAGGGGGAATTTCGGCAAAAAACACAAAAGCAACCATTCAGAACTGCACCTTTGTAGAAAATTCTGCCTCCGGCACCGGCGGCGGAGTTTATGATTATGTCGATACGGAGATGTTGGTCATTGTTAATTCGATCTTTTGGGACAACACGCCCAATCAGATCATGGGTGATCCGGAAGTTTCCTACTGTGACGTTCAAGGTGGTTATCCCGGTGGTTCATACATACTAAATGTAAACCCATTGTTTGTCATGGGTCCAAGAGGATCATATTATCTCAGCCAGATGCCAGCCGGTCAGAGTTTCAACAGCCCCTGTGTGGATGCCGGCAGTTGCATGGCATCCAGCGTCTGTTTCCCTGTGTCCGACGGGTTGTTCCGGCTAAGTGAGCTGATCACGCGATCTGATGAAATCAAAGACTCCGATGTGTTGGATATGGGATATCATTATATGTTTTCAGGATATTACCTCACGCCAACACCAACCCCCACAGGTTCACCCACTCCCACCAACACGAGCACGCCCACGAAAACACCAACTCCGAGAATTATTCGCGTACCGACCGATTATTCCACCATCCAGGCAGGTATTGATGCTGCTAATTCCCATGATACCGTGCTGGTGGCAGATGGCATATACACCGGTGCTGGAAACAAGAACCTGAATTATAATGGTAAACCCGTGGTTGTCATGTCCGAGAATGGGTATGAAAATTGCGTAATCGATTGCCAGAACGACGGGCGCGGCTTTCAATTCGGCTCGGATGAAACCCGTGCGGCCGTCGTGGACGGGTTCACCATCCGTAACGGCCGGATGGTGACTGCGCCGGACTACTACGGAGGCGCAATTGTGATGTCCAATGATGCTGCCCCCGTCATCCGGAATTGCCTGTTGACAGGGAATGAAGCCACACGCGGGGGAGCTGTCTATAGTTTTCTTGCTGCACCGCATATTCACGACTGCATTATAACGGGAAACACCAGCGAAACCGGTGGCGGGCTGAGTTTGGGATCTGGAAATGCGATTATCGAGAATTGCGATGTTTTTGGCAATATTGCCACGGTCAGTGGCGGCGGTTTCCACGTTCTGTTTACTGTTACAGCCATGAAACTGACCAACTGCACCATAGACGACAATACAGCCCCGGAAGGGGGAGGGATATATGTCTGGTATACGCACTTCGGTCCCGCGATTTCAAACTGCCAGATATCCGGTAATACCGCCACCCGGGGAGGCGGTATATTCTGTCACGATCATGCGAAACCGTTCTTTTTCAACTGCACTGCATCAGGTAATTCCGCGTCTGCGGAAGGCGGTGGTATGTATTGCGACGACAATTCCGATCCGGAGTTCGAGAACTGCATTCTTTACGGAGACACCTCGGGGATCGGTCAACCGGAAATTTATAACGATGGCGGTGCACCCGTCGCATCCTATTCGGATATCCAGCAGACGTCCGGAGTCTACCCGGGGGAAGGCAACATCAATCAGAATCCCCTCTTTGTAGCCGGACCCCATGGCGACTTCTGTCTCGATCAGACATCCAAGGCACTGAGCCCCTGTGTCAATACCGGTTCCGGGAACGCAACCGATATTTTCATCATGGTCATGGACGATCTCTTCCGAATGTCCGATCTGTCAACACGAACAGACGGCAGAGGGGATTACGGGACTGTTGATATGGGTGTGCATTATATGAAAACCCTGTATGTTCCCGATCAATATCCATCGATCCAGGCTGCCATCGACGTAGCGCTGGACGGCCAGACCGTCATGGTAGCCGACGGCATATACACAGGAAACCGGAACAAGAACCTGAACTTCGAGGGAAAGAAAATCACCCTGACATCACAGAATGGACCGGATACCTGTGTGATCGACTGTGAGAATAATGGCCGGGGTTTTTATTTCTGTACGGGTGAAACACAGGATTCCATTGTGCAGGGATTCACAATTCGTAACGGAGCAGCAATCGACGGCGGCGGGATTTTTATTTTGTCGTCAAGTCCGACCATTGATAATTGCCATATCTTACAAAATACGGCATCTAACTATGGAGGTGGTGTTTACGCAAACCAAAGCCATGGGATGATCTGCGATTGTAAAATCACGCACAACACGGCTGACGAAGGCGGTGGACTGATTATAAAAGATAGCGAGAATCTCATTGTTGCAGATTGCATTATCGAAAATAATACTTCAACTGATATCGGAGGAGGAATCCGGGTATTGCGTTCAGATCACCAGCTAATCAACTGCATTATAGCGGAAAACAGCACAATCAATGAGGGGGGCGGAATCTATGTTGGCGCGAGCAGTGAAACTAATTGCCTGAACTGCACTTTCTCTCAGAATACGGCTTCTAGCGGTGGCGCTTTGTTTTGCACCGACATCGCAGATGCGACAATCACCAACTGTATTTTATGGGGGGACACAGCAACTTACTCTAATGAAATTCATGACTATGGAGATGTCGATGTTTTGTACTGCTGTATCGAAGGCGGTTGGCTCACAGGCTCCGGCGTGATCGATCAGGACCCGCTCTGGGTGCCCGGACGGTATGGTAATTACTATCTGGACAGCAGCTCCAAAGGGACCAGTCCCTGTATTGATTCCGGGTATGACCTTGCTTCGCAGACGTGTTTCAAAACGGCAGCCCAGATCATCTGCATGGACGCGCTGACAGCACAAATCAACGAATTGCCAGACAAGGGAACGGTTGACATGGGTTATCATTATTCCGGTCCCGAAGTTTACGAAGTTCCCGGGGAATATGGAACCATCCAGCCGGCTATCGATGCCGCCTCCGATGGCGAAATCGTCGCGGTGGCAGACGGAACCTATACCGGTGCTGGAAACACAAATTTGGATTTCCATGGCAAATCCATTCTTGTCCGGTCCGTGAACGGTCCATCCCATTGTATCATCGACTGTCAGAACATAAGCCGCGGTTTTTATTTCCATTCCGGGGAGGATGAACATGCGATACTCACCGGTTTCACGATTCGCAATGGATATAGTGCCACCAATGGCGCTGGGATCTACGTTTTTAACTCCGCACCTGGAATTATGGATTGTGTGATCGAGGACAGCACAGCTGACGAAAGGGGCGGCGGCATTTATGCCTGGCTGGGATCCCCGGACATCATCGATTGCAGGATCATCGGCAATCACGCAGGACTGTATGGTGGCGGATTGTTTTTACTCACCTCCAGCAGCGAAATCACGAATCTTCTTGCCACGGGCAACAGTGCCGGGAACCGCGGAGGCGGAGTATACTGTGGAGAGTCAAATCCGGCCATTGGCAATTCAACATTTTCCGGTAATACCGCCGTTCTGAATGGCGGTGCGCTCTGCTGTGAAAACTCCAGCCCCCTTATTAGCAACAGCATTTTGTATTTTGATACTCCCGAAGAAGTTTACAACTTTGCCGGAGGAAGTCCCCAATTTTCGTATTCGGATATCCAGGGTGGATGGGGTGGCCCTGGGAACAAAAGCCAGGATCCCCAGTTCGCTGCGGGACCACTCGGGAGTTACTACCTGTCATCCGCTAAAGCAAGCCCATGTATTGATGCCGGAAGCGATGATTCGCTGGAAATCTGTTTCCCTGCTGTATTCGGAAACGTTTGCATGAACCAATTGACCACGCGAGTTGATGAGGTGTTGGACACAGGTACCGTAGATATGGGATATCACTATGAGAAAACCAGCCTGCCGTCGCCAACACCGACACCCGTTCCCACATCCACTCCGACACCCGTTCCGATCATCCGGCATGTGCCCTCTGAATACACCACCATCCAGCTTGCCATAGATGCCTGCATCATCGGCGATATCGTTCTTGTGGCGGACGGCACGTACACCGGTATCGGAAACAGGGAGATCAATTTCAACGGCAAAGCGATCTCCGTGGAATCGGAACATGGCCCGTTGCGTTGTATCATTGACTGCGAAAACGTGACCCATGGGTTCCATTTTGTCAACGGGGAGACGGTGACTTCCAAAGTCCAGGGATTTACCATACAAAACGGCAACGGCATTCAGTACGGTGGTGGAATACACATTTCCGAATCTTCACCAACTATCGATAACTGCATCTTTAAAAACAATTACGCACCCAACAACGGCGGGGGGATCTGGTGCTATTCTTCAAACGCCACTATCACCAACTGTCTGTTCACCGGGAACAGCTCGTTCTATGGCGGCGCAATCCACTGTAAAACAAATTCAGAGGTTATGATCAGGGACTGCACCATTGAAAACAACACCGCCACCCAACGCACTGGCGGTATATACGTGGGCGATACAACCGATGTCACCATTACAAACACCATACTCTGGAACAACTCCCATGAGGAGATCTACCTGGATGCCACAGGGACTGTCATCGTTACATATTCTGATGTAGAGCTGACCAGCGGCGTGTATCCGGGAAGCGGGAACATCAACAGCGATCCCCTGTTCACCTCCATATCCCTGGGAAACCATTACCTGAGCCACCTTGCGGCCGGACAGGCGTCCGATAGCCCGTGCATCAATGCCGGGGGTGAGGCAGCATCAAGCATCTGCTTCTTTTCGGTATCCGGTTCCATTTGCATGGATGACGTGACCACGCGCACCGACCAGATAGCGGATGCCGGCCAGGCAGACATGGGATTCCACTATCCGCCGGGTACGGTGGCATTCGTTCGTCATGTTCCTTCGGAATACGCCACCATCCAGCTTGCCGTGGATGCCTGCAACACCAGCGATGTCGTTCTTGTGGCGGACGGTACGTATACCGGTATCGGAAACAGGGAGATCAATTTCAACGGCAAAGCCATCTCCGTGGAATCGGAACACGGCCCGTTGCGTTGCATCATCGACTGCGAAGACGTGACCCATGGGTTCCATTTTACCAATGGTGAGACGGCAACTTCCAAGGTCCAGGGATTCACCATACAAAACGGCAATGGCGTCCAGTATGGTGGAGGCATTCACATTTTCGAAGCCTCGCCGACGATTGCCAACTGCATCTTCAATAATAACCATGCTCCTACCAACGGCGGCGGCATCTGGTGCTATTCTTCAAATACCACTATAACCAACTGTCTGTTCACCGGTAATAGCTCGTTTTATGGCGCAGCCATTCATTGCAAGACTGATTCGACTGTGCTGATCAAGAATTGCACGATCGAAAACAACACCGCCAACGCTCGCTCCGGCGGTGTTTATGTCGGTGATACAACGGATGTCACCATCACGAATACGATACTCTGGAACAACTCCCAGGAAGAGATCTACCTGGATGCCACCGGGACTGTCATCGTAACATATTCTGATGTGGAGTTGACCAGCGGCGTGTATCCAGGGACCGGGAACATCAACAGCGATCCCCTGTTCGCCTCCATTTCCCTTGGAAACCATTACCTGAGCCACCTTGCAGCCGGGCAGGCATCCGACAGCCCGTGTATCAATGCGGGCGGTTCGGTCGCATCCGGCATCTGTTTCGATACGGTGAATGGCGTGATCTGCCTGGATGATCTGACGACTCGTACGGATCAGACGATTGACGCCGGGCAGGTGGACATGGGCTTCCACCACCGGCCAGATGCGTCCGTCCCGACGTCCACACCGCTACCGCCAACCAACACACCGCTACCGCCAACCAACACACCGCTACCGCCAACCAACACATCCGGTCCGAGCAACACGCCGACCCAAGCGCCGGTGGAGACGGACACGCCGGTGGCAACCCAGTCCCCGAATCCGACGTCTACACCCGAGGGCACATCGACTCCGGCTCATCATTTTTGTCCCACTCATTCGATTTATTCGCAGACACTGGACCTGATGGACCCAATGATCAACTACTGGGACAGCGACGAAGACTTAGAAAGCACAGTATACGACAACTACTCAGCAACCGAAGACATTTGCGACATCCACTGGTGGGGCGTTTGTTACCCGGTGGAATCGCAACCGTCAACAGATTACACCATCACATTTTACATTAATGACGGGAACTGGCCCGGGTCATTGTTTGCCCAACAAAGCGTTACGGCGACATATGTAAATATCGGCGATACATTTTACGGTGATCCCATCTACTATTTCTCCGCGGAGCTTACGCCATGCGTTACGCTTCCAGCGGGCTGGGTATCCGTCTGCAGCGTTGCCGACGGTATCGATTTCTACTGGTTGACCAGCCCGGATGGTGACGACCTGATGGTATACGGTTCTGATATCTACATGGATCCGTACATGGAGGACATGGCGTTCTGCCTGACAGCAGCGGAACCGACGCAGACACCCGTGCCGACACACAGTCCGACACCGCCCTGCATCAATCACGGTGATACGAATCTGAACGGGATCATCACCGCGGGCGACGCGCAGCTGACGTTCTATATCGTGCTGGGAATCTACACGCCGACATATGATGAGCGATGCGCGGCGGATTGCACAGGAGATGAGATTGTGACCGCAGCTGATGCGCAGGCGATCTTTTTTTGGGTCTTGGGTTTAGGGGTCTGCGCAGACCCGCTGTAAGCATGCGGTGCTCACACGAGCAGTCAGCATCCGATACACCGCATCTTCGGTTGGTCATCAGGAGGGTGACATGCTGATACCTTGGAGGTAGCAGCGATGAGAGTAACTGATCAGTCTAGAGATTTCCGTAACCTGGCCCGAGTTCCCCATTGGAGAGAGTGGCAGGCCAGAATGGAGTTTGATTTATTTTAGGCCTCTGGTTTGAATCTGAGGCAATTCTGCATGGAATCCGGAATCGGCTATCGGCGAATGCTCTACTGGCGCGGCAAGTTGAACCAAATTCCTGAAGATGTTGGATTGATTGATATCTCACCGAATCGGGTCGTACCAGGTTTACGTGATTCAAGGATGGAGATCATTTTTCAGGATCCCGAATCCAGGGACGGGGTCAATCTGATTCATCCTGGCGGATCCATTGTCACCATCAGATCTTTCGATCCCTCCGCCATCGCCGTGGCATGGGGCGATGAGGCCTTGGCGGGAGCAGTGTTCAACAACTGCAGCAGTTCGAGCAACCGCATGTTTTGATACCATCGATCGATGCGTATCTTGCAGGTCTCGATAGAGGTGGCAGGATCCGGATTGCATTGGATGCTGATAATCGTTTCCGGACCCGGTCGTCCCAATTCGCAAACCGCGCTTTCTATGAATGATGGATATGGGCAGTATATACTCAGTTCATCGATATTCCCTGAAAATGAGATTCGGGACGTCTGCATCGAAGACTTTAATCATGACGGATGGCAGGATATCATCATCGTCAGTGGAGAAAACGAAGCGGATTCAATCCAGCTGAATGGCCAGGCAGGAGGTTTTTTTTCATGCCGGCGATCGCCTGATTGATGGCAAAATGACCGCTGTGTTGAGTGCCGATGGTGAAATGGACTTTGTTATCGGCGAGCCCTAAAAACGTGTAATTCAGTAACCGATGGTTTTTTTTCCGCCTTGCAGCAGGTTTCTGTCCGGCAGCGGCTCGACAGCGAATCGGACCGGACGATACGTATATTGCGCCGTGCCGTCACCGAAGAGGACGATTTTGAACAATCCCTTGCTCTCGGCAGGCACAGGACAGGTCACCTCCAGGACGGATCGAGAAATACCATCGCTCCATTCAAACCGGTCTTCTCCAGTCCAACGCGTGATCCTGTTTTCTATGCGCAGCACGACCGCACCCCCTGTGGCATCCGCATCCCACCACACCGGCACCCGGAACCGGTACGCCACACCGCCAGGCCATAACCTGTCCGGCATATCCTGAATATAAATGGGCGGATAAAAAATGCCGAATCGGGCTTCCGCAGCATGCAGCCATGCACCCGTATCAACTCCGTATGGAGTTCCCACTTCTCCCGTCTGCTCCCGGAAGACCACCGGCATTCGACTCAATACCAGTTGAT
>JAFGMN010000157.1 GCA_016927515.1 candidate division CSSED10-310 bacterium
CAACCGGACGAATGCTCAGCGTTTCCGCCAGTTCTATCAGCCGCCGCCGCCGCACCATGGAATCCGGACCCCCAAAATGCCGGATCTCCACACGGGTGGCATCCCGGTCCCGGCGAACCACCGCCCGCCGACGCAGAACCGGGACATCGTCAGTCAATACGAAAACCGAATCCGGAAGCACCACCACCGATTCCTCCCAATCAAAATCCCGCATCAGGTGACGCCGCGTGACAACCCGACAAACCGCTTCGTATCCCCCTTTGTCCCGGGCAAGCAACGTGGCCCGGCGCAATGTCCGGCCATCCGCATACTCGCGATATGCCGACCGGTCCCCCCGGAACGGCTCCGACAATTCCACACCATACACCGGACGGATACCATGCACTGCACACGCCCGGGTAAATGGAACGACACCATACATCCCATCGGTATCCGTCAACGCCAGCGTGTCCATTCCCGCCGCCGCCGCCGCCGCCGCCAGCGCTGGAACATCCGCCGTTCCATCCAGCATCGAAAACGCACTGTGAACATTCAGATGAACAAATCCATCCACCGGAATCGCCTCCTGGTTGATATATAGGCGAAACAAAGGAGAAAATCAAGAAATAATTCCCGGGATATTGACGGCGTAAACGGCGCCGTTTACCGTGTGTTACGGGATATGGGAACACCGCGTTCCCGGAAAGCAGGTCGTATGATTGGATATTCGAACCGTTCACCGGCATTGATCAGTGCCGACTCGACCATTTCGTATGCCATGCTTGCCGGTGCCATTGCCGGGACAGGCGATGTACTGGCACCGGTTCGGCCGCAACGGGTGGTTATCTTCGCGGAAAACCGGCTGGAATGGGTGTATGCGCTGTATGGGGCATGGCATGTCGGTGCTGCCGTGGTGCCGATTGATGCCACGTCCAATGCCGCTGATGCCGCTTATATTCTGGCCGATTGCCGGCCGCAGACGGTGTTCTGCTCCCAGAATACCCGGGCAGTGCTGGATCGGGCCGCAATCCAGGCAGGATACACCGGACAAATCATTCATCTGGACGATCTTCCCGGACCCGCTGAAACACGTGCCGCACCCTGCTCGGTTGTGGACGATCCGGAACGAACTGCGTTGATCATTTATACGTCCGGAACCACCGGTAGCCCCAAAGGTGTTATGCTCAGTTTCCGCAACATCATCGCCAACATCAACGGTGTTTGTCATGATGTACCGATTTACCAGCCAACGGACCGGATTCTTGTGCTGTTGCCTTTGCATCACATTTTCCCGTTGCTTGGCACAATTGTCATTGCATTGTATACGGGTGCCACGGCGGTTTTTTCGCCGTCCATGGTCCCGGCGGATATCATGGCTACGCTGAAGACCCACCGGATTACGATGATCCTTGGCGTACCGAGATTATACGATGCGTTTCGCCGGGGTATCGAAGCCAAGATCACTGCGTCGGGTGTGGCGCGGCGATTGTTTGCCGTGGCACGGTCTGTGGGGCGGCTGGCGTTTTCCCGGCGGGTTTTCGGGTCGGTGCAGCGCGCTTTTGGTGGCTCAATCCGCTTCATGATCAGCGGCGGGTCCCGGCTCGATGTGGAAACAGCGATTTTTTTCCGGACGCTGGGTTTCGATATTCTTGAAGGGTATGGCATGACCGAGGCAGCTCCGATGATCACATTCACCCGGCCGGGCGCGTTCCGGGCCGGGTCGGCCGGACAGGCTTTGCCAGCGACGCGGATCGAGATTCGGGATGACGAAATCACGGCTTCAGGCGCTAACATTATGACCGGGTATTTCGAGCGGCCAGATGAGACTGCCGATGTGCTGCGGGACGGCTGGCTATACACCGGCGATCTCGGCCGGATCGATTCGGATGGATACGTGTTTATCACGGGCCGGCGCAAGGAAATCCTGATTCTGGGCAATGGGAAGAACATCAATCCTGTGGAAATCGAATCGGCGCTGGAAGGGATTGATCCGCTGGTGGCGGAGGTAGCGGTCACGGTCATTGATGATCGCCTGCATGCGATTATCCGGCCGGATCCGGTGTTTCTGGAACGGGAGTCCGCGGGGAATCCGGTTCAATTGGTGCAGACAAAGATCATTGATCCGTATAATCGCGAAGCGACGCCGTACAAAGCAATCCAGGGTCTGACGGTGACCGACCGGGAGTTACCCCGAACGAGCATGGGGAAGCTTCGGCGGTTTATGCTTGATACCTATGTTGTATCGGATGGTGACGAATCGCGGGTGGCGATGGGGGATTTGCCGGACAGCGAAGAGTGGATCGTGATCCGGGATTACCTGGCGATGCTGACGGGGCGTGATGTCACGCCGGACGACCATCTGGACGCCACGCTGGGCCTGGATTCGCTGGACAAGGTCACGTTTCAGGTATTTCTGAAGAAAACATTTGGAATGGAAATCGAGCAGATGGAGATGTCATCTGTGGGATCGATAGGTGCAATCAGTGCGTTGGTGCATGAACGGAGAACGCGGATTGAGGTATCGGAGGTGCAGTGGGCGGACGTCTTGCGTGAAACATCCCATGTCCCTCTGCCCACCGCATGGATCACCCGGCCACTGATCCGTTTTTGCGCCATCCTGTTTTTGCGGAGCTTTTTCAGGATCTCATCGAAAAATGCGGATGCGTTGCCTGACGGACCCTGTATCATCGCTCCCAACCACCAGAGCTACATGGACGGATTGCTTGTTGTCGCTTTGATGCGATACCGGCATTTCGCGGGTACATTTTTCTATGCCAAGGCACAGCACGTACGCAGCCGCTGGCTCCGGTTCATCGCTGATCGGCACCGGGTCATCGTCATGGATACTGACCGGGATATTACACTGTCGCTACAGAAACTGGCGCAAGTGTTGAAATCAGGCCGGAAGATTATCATTTTCCCGGAAGGCACCCGCAGCCGTTCCGGGCGACTCGGTGTTTTCCGCAGTACATTCGCTATTTTGAGCCGGGAATTGGCGGTTCCGGTCGTCCCGGTTACCATCAGCGGTGCCGGCGATGCGCTGCCGCCGGGAGCGCGGTTACCGAGACCATTCAAACGGATTTCGGTTACATTCCAGGATCCGGTATATCCTGAAAACGAGTCGTACGAGAGTCTGGCAATGCGGATACGCGACCGCGTCCGGAACCTGTTGCCCGATCGAAATCAATAATCAGGATCACCCATTGGCGTGGTAAAAAAAAAGCGGAGTCGGTCTATAAGCCGGGTTCTGTTCCGCCGGGCCTCCGGCGGCGGCAGCCATTCATCTTGGGTACCGGTTACCCGGCACCTCTAGCAACCTACCCGGAAGCATTGGGCGGGCCGCCCTCAAACGCTTCCCTATTTGGTCTTGCTCCGGATGGGGTTTACCGAGCCGATCCGGTTACCCGAACCGCTGGTGAGCTCTTACCTCACCGTTTCACCCTTGCCTGTGC
Organism: candidate division CSSED10-310 bacterium; assembly: GCA_016927515.1. GTDB lineage: Bacteria > CSSED10-310 > CSSED10-310 > CSSED10-310 > CSSED10-310 > JAFGMN01. The sequence continues at coordinate 3,432 of JAFGMN010000157.1, forward strand.
CCGGAAACCGAGCCATCGGCGGTTTGCTCTCTGTTGCACTTTCCATGGGATCACTCCCCCCGGGCGTTACCCGGCATCCTGCCCTATGGAGCCCGGACTTTCCTCC
>JAFGMN010000158.1 GCA_016927515.1 candidate division CSSED10-310 bacterium
CCGGTATTGGTCAGAGCCGAGCCGGTGACGACGAGGGTGGCACCATCGCGGGTCCGCAGATGGGCATCGTTAATGAGGTTGCTGATTGTGTTGGTGACCAGGCCCTCCGTGTAAATGGAGTGGTCGGCTTCCGATGTCAACGCGCCGCCGGAGATATCGACGCCGCCCAGCAGCCGGATGTTTCCGCTTTCAGCGGCGATGATCCCGGCCGGTGACTGGGAGATCACACTATCGGATATGCCCAGAACGGCGGTGTTCGCGGCCTCGATGCGCGCTTCGTTCTGGATGGTGGCGTTATCGATCACCCACGTGGAACCGGCGGTGTCCGACCGGATCGTTCCGCGATTGATATATTCTCCGGACAGCGTACCGGAGTCCCCGCCATGGATCGTATGATCCGTATCCTGGGTGAGGACCGCTCCCGGGGAGGTCGTCAGTGTGCCGTAATTCGCGTCGATTTCACCGGTTCCGGTCAGGGTCATGGATTCGGAGATGACCATGGTGCCACCGCCGTACATGCCGCCATACTGAATCCCGATGGTGCCGTCATTGGTCAGCGTGTCACCGGTCACGACCAGAGTCGCGCCGTCGCGGGTGACCAGGGAGCCGGTTTGGGTCACGTCGGTAATGCTATTGGAGATAAGACCCTGGCTGATCACGCCGCCGGTGCCGGATGACGTCATGGTGCCGCCGATAATGCTGGACTCACCGGTGAGATAGATGAAAGCATCAGCAGCTTCGATGGTTCCGGTCACACTCTGATCGATGCTGCTGGAGCCGATATGGAGCAACGCATTGTTGGAGCAACTGATCCGGCTGTAGTTATCGATGACGCATCCGGTAAGATTGAGTGCATAGCCTGAGACGTTCGACTGGATGGTATCGTTGTTGACGAGGTTGGCCTGGATGGTGCTGCCCTGGCCCCCGGTGATCGTCTGATCCTCGATGGTCACGGGTACGGACAGTGCGGATGTCAGAGAGCCGACTTCAACATTGATGGTTCCGCCGCCGCTGATCGTGCAGGGCGCCATGAATTCCAGGATCCCGCCGCCAAACATCCCACCATACTGAATCGCCATCAATCCTTCGTTGATCAGCGAGGAGCCGTTTATCCGGATCACTCCGAGATCATACATCTTGAGCAGCGATCCGGTATTCGTCAGCGTACCGAATACGATCAAAACCATGTTTCCCGTGACGCTCAACTGCCCGTGGATAAACAGGTCATTGATATCGACCGGCCCCTCGGAGATCACGGGATTGGTGAATCCCACCGGGATGACGACATCATCGGCGGCAATCGGAAACTCCGGCAGATTACCGATCCGGCCGAAGTTGTTGATGTACAGTTCCGGTGTCGGCGGATCGATTCGTTGAACGGCATGCCACGATGCACTGGGTGTGTCTCCGGACCAGGTGAACGTGTCGGCCCAGACCCTACCGGCCGAACCAACCAACAAAGCGAGGATGACGCAGACCGTCAGGAATCCGTCTCCATGAAACAAGGTTAATAATCTACAGTTTGATCCACTGTTGGACCATATGCCGGACGGAACCATGACAGACCTCCTTCTCCACCGTTGTGATCGATACCCTGATTTGAAGCGCCGGAATACAACTTAAATCCGGCCTCCTAAATCATTCCCTTTGATCAGGAGAATAATCCTCGCACGGACCCCATGTCAATCGTGAAAGCGGCCCCATTCCACGATATCCGTCCGGCCAATCCATCAATCGGATTCCATCGACGTTTTCCAAACTTTCCAGACGTTGCCCACAAGATCCGGTCCGGGTTTCAGCGTCAGTTTGCCGGGTTTCCAGCCGGAAGGTGTCGCTTCGGCACCTTTGGCATTCCTCACGAGCTGGTATGCCTGGATCTGGCGGATAGTTTCGGCCACATTCCGGCCGACAGGCGGCGTCAGCACTTCATATGCCTGGATAATCCCATCAGGATCGATGATGAACCGGCCACGGTTTTCGACGCCGGCATCAGGATCGTAGACGCCGTAAACGGAGCCGACCTTGCCGCCGCCATCGGACAGCATCGCGAACGGAACACCCCCGTCAACCATTTTGCCGATTTCATTGTCATTCCACATTTTGTGAACGAAAATGCTGTCGACGCTGACGGATAAAACTTCGACGCCCAGTTTTTGAAAGGCAGGATATTTTTCGGCGACCGCCGAAATTTCGGTTGCTCAGACAAAGGTGAAATCACCGGGGTAAAAACAAAGCACAATCCATTTCCCCAGATGATCCGATAACTTCACGGACGTAAATCCGCCCTTGTGATAGGCAGGGGCGACAAAATCAGGAGCTGGTTTTCCGACGGCAATCATGGGTCTGACCTCCTTTGAAACAGGTTTTTCCTTGGTTTCTTCAGAGGATGCAGCCTGTCCGACCGGACCTCCGGTCGGCCGCGCGCATCCAACAACCGGTTGATTCGCCATGCGTGACCTCCTTTCATTTCGGGTTCGCAATGACACATTCATTATAGTCAACACGCAGGAAAAATAGCGAATGACACGACAGCATCAGTGTATCGGTTAAAACAAACGAGACGACACCATGTGACCGTATCGGTTAAAACAAACGAGACGACACCATGAGCGTATCGGTTGAAGCAGCGGTCAACGCTTCGGTAACCCCGTGGATTCACGTCGATTCACGTCGATTCCCCTACCATCTCCTACCGGTGTGTCCAATCCAGGGCATACGGCTGAAAATCGACAGATTGATATTGACATTCATGCATTATCAGTATGTATTACACTATACAAATCGCACTGGACATGGGGAGGTTACTATGGATTTTCAGTCATTTTTTACCTCGGCGACCGGGTACTCGCCATTTCCCTGGCAGATGCAACTGGCCGAAACCCCGGCACTGCCGGATATCATCCATATACCGACCGGATTGGGTAAAACGGCGGTCATCGTGGTCTGGCTATGGAAAAAATGGATGGCACCACCCGATATCCGCCGAATGACACCCCGTCGGCTGGTTTACTGTCTACCCATGCGGACCCTTGTCCGCCAGACGGAACAGTCGGCCGCGGGATGGATCCACCGCCTGACCGAGCGGGGTCTGCTGCCACACAATATCCCGGTCACCATCCTGATGGGCGGGGAATCCACCGGTCTTGCCGGCCGGACATGGGACGCTGCACCGGAACAATCGCAAATTCTCATCGGTACCCAGGATCAACTGATCTCCCGTGCCCTGAATCGCGGCTATGCGATGAGCCGGTACCGGTGGCCGGCGCATTTCGCACTGCTGAACAACGATGCGCTGTGGATCATGGATGAAGTGCAACTCATGGGAACCGCCCTGACCACGTCTGCCCAGCTCGATGGGTTTCGGCACCGGTTTACACCATTCGGTCCCACGCATACCATCTGGATGTCGGCAACCATGAACACCGAATCGCTGCATACCATCGACCATCCGCCGGACCGGATCACCGGAACCCTGTCATTCAATTTCGCCGACCCGCCCGACGACAGTCCCGTATCGCGCCGCATCACCGCTCCGAAACCCCTCGTATCGTCCACCATCACATTGAATCGCGAGTCCAAACCCAAATACGGCGCTCTGCTGACAAGCATCCTTCTGCACGACGCTCGTCCCGCACCCGGTGAAACCACCCTGGTTATCG
>JAFGMN010000159.1 GCA_016927515.1 candidate division CSSED10-310 bacterium
CCAGGACAATCATCGTCTCGGCATCCGCCCACCCCAGCGCAAAAACGTGTTGCTTTCCATCCGCCGGATCGGGCCGCCACGTCCAGTCTTTCAGCGGATCATCCAGGTGAACCGCTTGGACCGATACCGGTCCGCTCTCCCAAACGGACAGCGCGACCCAGGCGTTATCCGGAGATAACGGCAGATGCGTCTGCCTCAGAAAACCCGACGATATTCTGCCTTCGATAGACCGTTTCAATATCGATCGGGGCTCTTCTTCGGGAAGTTGGAGTTCGTAAATATCGAAGTGCGTCCGGTGAATCGAAAAGGCCGTCATTCCCCAGAATTGGCCACACGAGGATTTGAAGTGTTTGAAATAGTTTGTCTGGCTCGTAACCCGTTTGGATCCCTGGGAACCAACGAGCCAAACTCCCATGGGAACATTATCGATCTCGCATTGAACAAGGACTTCATCGCCTGAAGGTAAGGCCCCGACGATCGCCGCGCTGGAACAGCTTTCCAGCGGTTTCGACTCAAAATAGAGCGGGACAAGGAGAAGGCTGGCCGCACACACAATGGAACCAGCCAACCATGTTCCGACGACCTGGCGCAGCGTCACGGGGTATCGGGTATGGAACCGGCGGGTCATCAATCCCGACACGAGAAGAAGTGTGATTCCGGTCATGATGATGATAACAGCCGCTTCAAAGATGGGAACCGCTGATGGAAAAATCACTGCAAACATCAAGACATCCCGCGTCGGGCCGATCCAGGCGATGCCAATTAATAGCAGATACCAGCCCAGAACGAGACCTGACGCCAGACAAATGGCGATGATTTCTTTCCGGGATGCCAGACTGGCCGCAGTTGCAGCCAGAAAGGGAATCATCAGGCTGAACGTGTACTGACTGACGCGAAACCCGGAAAACAACCCATCCGTCACCATCCATAGGACGCCGATAATAAACAAGGCAACAACCATACTGCGCACGAGAAACTGAATGATAAAAAAAGCGCTCCGGCTGATCGGCAAAGCCATCAACTGAAGATCGAATCCGGTCATCCGATCCCGGGTTCCGATATTCGAACCCAGGATCAGACTGATCAATAAAAACGGCAGAACTCCGATTTCCGATCGCCTGAAGATAATCAAAACCAGAATGGCCAGAACGATTCGCGGCCAGATCGACAATACCTCGCGCCCCATCACCATCGCAGCAGCCCGAAACGGAAGACGATACGATTTCATGACATCCTCCGCTTCCCCGCGCCAGCGTTTTCAACAAAAATTTCTTCCAAATCGAACGGCAACGACTCCATGGTCACCGAATTCCCTTCCAGGATCCCCCGGGATTCTTCCGAATAAGCCGAAAAAATGATCCGCCCGGTTCGACCCTCCGGAATCCAGCGGAACATTCCCGGTACCGTTAAATCCACCGGAGCCGCCCCGGGAAAAACCAGCCGGAAACTCCGCCACGCCTGCCGAATCGTCTCAAGTTCGCCTTCCAGAATCGTCCGGCCATGATTCAGCATGACAACACGATCCGCTACACGCTCGATGTCCTGCATGTGATGTGTCGAAAAAAACACCGTTCGGCCCTCTTCGGCCAGCACCGCCACCATCCCCTCGATGAATTCCCGGCGAGCAACCGGGTCCAACCCCAACGTTGGATCATCCAGTATCAACAACTCCGGCCGAGGTGAAAGCGCTCCGACAAGTGCCAGCTTCGCCCGTTCCCCCCGCGACAGGTTCTTTACCGGCTTGCGAGTATCCAAATCCAATTGCATCACCATGCGCTCCTCCAGATCCCGGTCCCAGGCCGGATAAAACGCACGCTGGAAAGCCAACTGCCGGCGAACAGTGAATAAGGGCTCCCCATGGGGATCCTCCGGAACAAATCCAACCCGGCGGCGAATCGCAACCGCTTCCCGATCCGGATCCATTCCCAGAACAGTTACGGCACCGCCGGTCCGCCGGAGAATACCGATCAGAATGTGGATCGCTGTGGTTTTTCCAGATCCATTGGGACCCAGAAGCCCCGTCACACTGCCGCCGGGAACTGAAAACCCGGCACCATTCAACGCAATGGTCCGACCAAATTGGTGAATCAAATTTGAAACACTAATGATTGCGTTCATGATCTGGATTCTCCTTCATAAAGGGTTTCTTGGACTATGGTCTCAACTTCCTTCGGCTCCATTCCCATCCTCACCGCACGAACAACCACCGTCGCAATCTCTTCCCGGGCCCGCTCCCGCCAGTCCTCCCGCGCCCTGGCCACCGCTCTCCCCGCTGCAAAATACCCCTTCCCATGACGGCTCTCCGCATATCCCCGAAACTCCAGCTCACGATACGCTTTGATGACCGTGTTTGGATTGATCCGCAATTCTGTAGATAGACTCCGGATCGACGGTAACTGATCGCCCGGCGCTAACTGCTCCTCCGCCAGATTCTGAACAATCTGGTCCACGATCTGACGATAGATGGCGATCGGTGATTGAAGATTGATCGTAATATTCATGACATGTCTCCCGTGTGATCAACTGTTATACTGATATATAACAGTATAACATCGGGGTGTCAAGCATTTTGTTCGCGACCGGTTTGCAGAATGCCGCGGATTCTCTATCATACGGGAGACGAGACCGTGTCATCCGGTTGTGAACCGGTGCGTGCGCGCTGCAGCGAGACCCCCCGTTGGAGAATGCGCGACAGGATGCCACCCGGTCAGGGGGTTTGTGCGGTATGGGTCGCGTCCGGTGACTGTGATTGAGGAGGCTTTTATGAAGGGTTGGGTTGTCGTTCGAGCAGGTAAAGTTCGTGTCATTGACGTGGTCTTGGTATTGGTGAGTATGTGGGGTTGTGGCAGTGGGGATGCGGACCGGAACTTGGTGAAGGCTAGGATACCCACCCAGGTGGAGCGGGTGGTTTCGGTAGCAGTGGAAGTTCCGTCGGTAGTGCCTGAGAAGGTCAAAGTTTACCCGTTCAAGAGCGGGCGGTTTACGTTTTCAATTCAGGGTATGGGGGTCCGGGAAGGGACGATGGAGCTGATTATCGACGAGTATGGTCATTGGGAATCGAAACGATCGGAAAAGACGTTGGATGACGGGAGTCATGTGACGATCTGGTCCATCAAGCGGGGGCTGGAACTGTATAGTATTGATGTCCGGGATCGAGAGATCATCCGGGCTCGGATGCAGGAACGGCAGCCGGCGGGAATCGCCATGGATCAGCTTATCGCGCAGCATGGCGGTGAGGATGCTGCCCGCAGGTATCTGGAAGCGAACCGGATCGAACTCCTGGCAGACGAAGCGATTCATGGTTATTCCTGCCAGGTCGTGCGAAAAGGTACCGCCGAATCGGGTATCACGCGGTGGGTGTATCAGGGAGTCGAACTTCGCATGGCGGTGAGTCGGTCGGGGCAGGATCCGGTCATCACGCGGGATCTGGTATCGCTGGAGTTAAATGTCGATGTGAATCCATCGGCGTTCGAAGTCCCAACCGATTTTTACATGCAGGATGCCGTTTTAAGCTCCGAGAATTGATCGGGTCCCCTGGACCGCCATCCACATTATTTCCCAGCATCGATCATCTTTCGTGTGATATCCCGATGTTTTGGTTGTGAATTGACGAATCACAAGAACCTCCGCCTGGCGATCTTCCTGATATTCACAGATGATTTTATCGTTTTGAGGAATCAATGGTGCATATTGATTGAGACCGAATCCGGGTTTGGCCGCCAGTACGCAGTAAAAATACGGATAGGAATGGCCTTGAACGAGATTGATGTTGATCTGGGCCTGCAATCCATAAAACCCGGGGCTGGCCGGATCCATGCGGATCGTAAAACGGGCGTCGATAGGGACCGAATTTCCGGTGGAATCCCGAGTCAGCATCAGGGCGGGGACAAAGGTCTCGTTATCTTTTCGGATCGATTCGAATTGGGCACTGAGCTTCTTGATCAGGCGAACTTTGATGATCAGGTTGGGCTGCGTCAGGATGAACCGCATGCCGGTGAACCAAAGCGGTAGGAGGTATATCGCTGCATCGATGGGAACAATGGCGGTGATCATCAGATCCTGGGTCAGCATTGCTGTCAGGACCGTCAAGCCGGCGATGATGCCGGCCATAAGCAAGAACACCATGCAGCCTTTGGTATTAGTGATATCCAGCGCATCGCTATCCCATTTCTGACTCTGTTTCCGGAGTGATTCGATCTGATCCAGTTGTCCGGTATCGACCGCCGTCCAGTTCGTATCGGGTGAAAAATGTTTCAGCCGGGCGCGCGAGTCGTATCCTTTTACAAGGATAAGTCCGACGGACATGATGAGGAACGGGATGCCCGGCCATGGTGTTAGGGTCCAGGTTTGGAAAAGAAGACCGAGCCCCAGGAGAACGACGGCGACCGTCATCCGGGTATCGTACGCCATTTTTCTCGCGAAATAGAAATGAACGCTATCGCGTTTTTCAGGCGCGGGAAATCCCAGACGCATGAGAAAGGACGTCATGCAATCCCTCCATTTCAAGGCCGGCAGTCCGGCAGATTACCTCCGCACGGTCCTCCGGAAAGGCATCGAAATACAACGGGCACGCGCCCTGGCAAACGGCAAAATCGGAGCACCCGGTGCACTGCTCCGGGGCCGCATGTTTCATTCGCAGGGTCCGTGCTCGATCGCTAAACCAAATAGTCCGGAAATCGGTTTTTAGCAACGATCCGAGGGGTTCCGGCCAGCTTGAACATGGCAGGATGTTTCCATCGGGATCAATGGCCAGTAACCCTTCACATGCCGCACATCCTTTATTTCCAAGGCCCAGTGCCACCGGATTGAACAGGCAAATGGGGGTCGGTGCATACCACATGAACGTAACGCCCGCCACCCGGGCACGTTCGATTATCGGTCGGACAATCGCATCCATTTCCCTGTATCGGACTGCCAGGTCATTTCCTTTTCCCCGGCCGATGGGAATCATCATATTCAGTGAAAATCTGTCCAGCTTCAGATCCTGCACGAATCGGGGCATATCTTGAAGTGATTGGGCGTTTTCGGAGCATATTGTTGCGTGGACGTGTACCAGTATTCCTGCATCACGCAGAGCGCGCACGCCGGTTTCCGATCGATGGAACGAGCCGGGAACCTGGGTCAGGACATCGTGAACAGCGGGATCCGGCGACTCAATGCTGACCTGGGCGGAAGCCAGCCCGGAATCGCGCAGTCGCAGCGCTGTATCCGTTGTTATCAGTGTGCCGTTTGTGATCAGATTGACTCTCATCCCCATCGTCACGGCAGCGTACCGGACCAGACGGAAAATATCGTTCCGCAGCATCGGTTCTCCACCCGTGAATGACATACTGGGAACCCCCGCATCGTGCCGAATAATCCGGATGATCCGTTCGAACCTGCGGGTCGACAGTTCTGTCCGGCGATGCATCCGCGATCCCGTCTCCCGGGTGGAACAAACACACGAACCATAACAAAACCGGCATCGGATGTTGCATCGATGGGTCACAGCCAGTTCGGCCAGGATCGGCAGATCGATGTATCCCAACCGATAATTCACGCGCTGTACCGCGTCAGATTGAAACCGTTCGCACATGCGATGGTCCAGCATCAACCGCACAGCAGTAAAGAAGCCGTTGATCTGATCAACCGCTTCCGGATCATGGTTCCGGGCTGCCAGAACGTCACCGAGGGAACCACCGTTCAGCATAAAATGCATCAAGCGCGCACCGGATTCATTCAACTTGAAGCATTCGTTCGGCATTCGGATCAGCACATTATCCGCAGTCCGGACCGCAACATGTGACCGGATCCGCTGGATCCATGGTTCGATCCAGGACAGATCGGGGGAAGTGACATCACCGATCAATGTCCGCCTCCACTGACACACGCGCCATGGCACGCGCTGTGGCACGCGCTGTGACACGCGCTGTGACACGCGCTGTGGCACGCATTGTGACAGGCATTATGGCAAGCTGCATGACAGGCCTCGATCCCGGCTGCCGGGCTGCCGGCCACAAAATCCTGGAAGGATACATTATCCGGGTTAACCGGTAGAGATCGATCAAAGGTATCGTCATAGGCATACCGGTCAAACTGGTGATGATACCCGTAATGATGGTGATAGAAATATCGCCATCCGTTGATGGGATCATCGTGTCGTACTCGCTCACGGGAACCGGTTTCGGGTTCATCGGTAAAGGCCTGGGCAATCTGATCATGCCAGTAAGAGCGCGTCGCATCGATATCGCAATCCCACGTTTTCTGTTGTGTATTATTGACGATTTCCTGCATGAGATCCGTTAATTCCGTTTCGCTGAACTGCCCGTCATCCTGCGCCGCCTGGAACATCATTCGTTCATAGACACCCAGACTGGACAGTGGAGATGAAAGGGATTCCGGGACTCCGACCAGAAGTGGATCGCGTGTCACGAGTTTCAGCATGCCGCGAGCGATCAACTGAGCGAGAACGGTTGAAAAAATATGTTTGTATGGAACGCCGATAAAAACTGCCGCTTCGATGGGATCCAGTTCCCGGGCGATTTTACCGTCCTTCCGATAGGAAGCGATTTCCAGACGGGGGGGTTCCCAGTCGCTGCGCAACCAGTTGACCGCATCGAGTCCCGCCTGAGCGCGCACCATGGAGCGTTGTTTGCCGGCCGCCGTGAACAGGCCGCTGGACCCGACGAGGGACAGAATAATCATGAGAATCGTACGGTTTCGGTTAGTCGTGTCTTCCACAATAGGCAATGATGTGTCGACAGTTGCCATGGTATTGATTCCCGGAAATACGGTGGCATCGATGTATTGCTGAATCCGGAAGTGGTAATTCCGGGACGGTTTGTCTCGATGAAGCAGGACCTGAGCCAATGTGCTTCCAGCTCGTTCCACCGTGCGGTAGTCAATCAGATACGCTTCATTCATGAATTTTTCGGTAGCGAAACCGGTGTCCAAAAGCGTCATCTCAACCGCATCCCGGCTCGAACCCCCTCGATGCTCCAACGGATACGTCACCCGGACGGTATAGTGATCGAAGGCCTGATCCCACTGGGTGGGTGCCCAGTTGAAAACAATAAGACTTCGTCCGTCCTCCGTGACCGTTTTCGCCAAGTATCCTGCCGAATCCATCCTGCAAGCGAATCGGAACCGGTAAGTCAATGTGCCCGTTGTTACACCCTTCCCGTTCGCCAGAATGATATCGAAGGTACTGGAATTCGTCCGCTTGATTTCCAGAGGAAACTGCCCGCCGGTCTCCGTTACCGCCCAGGCGTTTTCCAGATCGAACACGGGAATCAGACGATCGAAGCCGCTGAAATAGAACCCATGAAATTCCCCGCTGAGGACCCGCCAGCGGACAAGATATTCCACGACGGCTCGTCCATCTTCGAACAATTGTACATCGGTTTCAACGAATTCGATGGTTCCCGTTCCCGCCTCAGCCGAAGGGATCCATGCACTGACGAGGATTACACATAATCCCCATACGATCAGGTTGAGCCACTGTCTCATCACTCGCCCGATCTCCTTTCCCCGGAAACAATCCCATCTTCTGTCGATTCGGCGGGTCAGGGTCGGCCCAACCGTCTCCAATACTCTTCGAACCATGTCCAGAGACAATTCGTCGAATCGATTGCACGAACGTCATCCATCGGCGGATCCAGCGTCACATGACCGGGATCGAAACGGCCAGAATCAGACGATGGAACACCGGATCGGCGAACCCATCCGGTCACCGCATCATCGGACCATGCCGTATCATATCCCGGCACGAGACTCCGGATTTCCCGCCGAACATCGTCTATCGACGCATAATCGAACATGTACCTCACGCGCAACTCCCGAGCAAGTTCAACAACAAACCGCCAATTCTCGATGCCATTGACCGGCTCAACCGCTTTCCGAACGAGAGCCACCTGCCCCAGAGCATTGGTAAACGAACCGTCGGTTTCCGCAGCAGAACACATGGGGATAACCACGTTTGCCGATGCCATACTCGGCGTTCGAAACAGGTCACCGGCCAAAACAAACGGGACATCTCTCAACATGGCCGTCGCATCGTGGATACCGGGAGCGGCGTCTTCGGGAAGATGCTCACCAAACAGGAATACGGCTTTCCACCGCTTTTCCTTCAACCCATCGATAAACCGATGAACAGGCAACTCCATGTCAGATAAATCCGTTGACCACGCTTTCTCGAACAATTCCCGGGCAATCGGATCATCGACAGCCATCCCCGACGCATAACGATCGGCCGCTCCACCAACATCCAGGATCCCCTGCGTGTTATTGAACCGTGTAAACGCTGCAAAACGGCCACCGATACAGGCTGCCAGATCGCGGATCAGATGAAGATCATGCTTCGCACGGCGTCCCACCCAATCGGTTTCAGTCACAATGACCGGCCGATGAGCTTGTACCAGAATATCTGCAACGTGACGAAAAGCGTCTTCCGGCAGGTTAACAGCTTTCAGGATCGTCTCCATCGGCAGCGCGTCCAGTGCGGCAGCAAACGTATCCGGAACGTTTTTCCGGGACGTATCGTCCGTCATCAGGCATTTCATCATCGCTAAAATCGTTAGGTATTCATCACCGGGACGGACCGTCAAATCGATATCGGATCTGGAAAACCGCTTGGGACCCGCACCGGAGTCATCGTTCCTGATCCGAATGCGCCTCGCGTCATGTCTCATGGCGTGATGGACCATGAAACCCGCCACGGGATGATGCGCCGGCAAATCGGCATTGATGAGCAGAACGGTGTCCGCGGCTTCAATATCATGAAACGTTGCATCGGACATACCTTCGAATTCGTCGAATCCCGCATTGATTTCGCGGGCAATGCTGAAAATATTGTGTGTTTTCAGGACCGTTCGGGAAAATTTCTGTATCAGGTAGGCTTCTTCGGATGTCAGCCGGGGGGAGATGCAGACTGCGACTTCGCCACCGGAAACACCGTCATTTTGCATTCCGTGGATTGAATCCGCGAGAAACCGGACGGTCTCCTTCCAGCTTCGCGGTGTTCCGTCGACCATCGGTGTTATCAGCCGGTCAGAATCATGGACATACCGCGAACCGTAGCGTCCTCTCCGGCACAAATTGCCGTGTGTGGGAGACGTATCCGAGCCGGCCCCAACTTTAACCACTTTACCGGCTGCCGTATGCCAGGCCATGGAGCAACCGACACCACAATAGCTGCACGTGGATTCGGTCCGTTCCAGTCGCCATGGGCCGGGTTTTTTCCAATCGACACGATCAACGATGGCACCCGTTGGGCAAGTCTCGACGCAGAGTCCACAGGAAATACATGATGTTTCCGCAAGAGTTTTTCCCATTTCCGGTATGACGCACGTCGAGAAACCACGCGTGTGAAAACCATACACGGCTTCTCCGACAATATCAGCACACACCCGGATACACCGTCCGCAGAGTATGCATTTGTTCTGGTCCAGTTCGATGAACGGATGGGACCGGTCGATGACATGTTCGCTAAACGCACCCATGTATTTTTTAAACTCAACACCATATTCCGTCGCATACTCCCTTAACTTGCAGACAAACACCGAGTCGCAACCGCACTCAAGGCATCGGGAGCTTTCCATAAGGGCGGTTTCCCGATCGTATCCGAGTTCCACTTCGTCAAATGACC
>JAFGMN010000160.1 GCA_016927515.1 candidate division CSSED10-310 bacterium
ATCGCATCGGCCCCGCATCCCATCGCCTCGATCATGCGGGCTTTCAGTTCCAAATCGTTTTTTGTGTACGCGTCAATCATCAGGAAACACGCATCTCCTTTAAAACCGCTTTCATCACAGAGATAAAAATGTGTCGTTTCGACATCGAATGTCGACTCGAGATGCCCTGGCGCGATTTCAACGATGTTTCCGGACGCCTCGCCGAATTCCAGGGCAATTGCATCCCGGATCGGCAATTCGGTTCGACGGGAGCGCACGCGACCGGCCCACACTTGGGTGTGGTTATCGATGAGATAATTAGCGGCCATAACCGGCACGAGTTCACGAAAAACCATGGTTTCACTGATCACCGGCAGGGACGAACCAGATAGCTCCGATGCGAACAGATTTCTGGCATCCATATCCGTCGGCGCAGGAATACCGGCCTTATTCAATACCGTCGCGAAAAGATCGATGCACTGGACAGGGCGCGATTCAATCCGGTTCACAGGAATATCCGGCCCGATGATCACCATCGGCACGGCAATCGCCTCTTCATACAATCCGACGCTGCCGTGATCAAACCCCCCGTGCGCCATGAATTCCTCTCCATGGTCCGCCGTGATGATGATGTAAGTATGATCCATCAGTCCATTCCGTTGGAGTTCCTGAATCAATTGCGCGAGCAGACGATCCACTTCACGGTACCCGGCACTGTATCGTTTCAGGTAAATACCGAGATCCGGTTCCTCATACAGCACGGCGTATTCGGGAATCGCCGCCGGATCAATCAACTGCTTCGGATACGCGGTCCGGACCGCTTCGATATCCATATCGTGGGCATAATATGGCGCATGCACATCATAGCCATGAACGAACAGCAGGAACGGTTCCCGTTGATGGGCTTTCACGTGGTTCAGTGCCGCCGGAACAGTGCGGGGAAAACCGTAAGGTAGCGACTCGAATGTGCCGAAACCCCGATCGAACCCCCAATGTGCAGTGAGTAGTCCACCCCCTGAAAACGCCGCTGTATCATACCCCGCTTCCGTCAGGATCTGTGCGAGCGTTCGTAGACGATCATCCGCCCGGTGATGCATTGTCATCATGCCATGGTTGCTGACATATTTGCCGGTAAAAATCGACCAGTGGGACGGGACGGTCCACGGACTTTGGGCAATAACATGCGAAAAAACGGTTCCCAACCGGGATAACCGGCTCAGATACGGCGTTGTCGGCTGTGGATGGCCATACCATTCACAGAAATCGGACCGGGCGGTATCGATGCTGACAATCACAAAATTCGGTTTCTTGCCTGTTGTTCCCACTGCACCAGACGGTTCCGACGGCATCGTCCAAGCAGATTCCGTCGTTTTCTGTGAACCCGGCTCACAGGCCGTCAGGAGACAGATCGTGACACCGATCATCGGCCAGATGGCCCCCCCCGCATATTGTATCCTCATCATTCACCACCATTCCGTGTTCGGACCCCGCCCAGGGTGCCGGTCTCACTCCTGGTCAATTGTCCATCAACCGATGTCCGCTCTGAGAAAAAAGCCACGGTGCTCAGGATCGAGATGATTCCCGAAATCGATCGATCTGATACCAATCCGTATCAATCGACAAGAGATCATGACGCCTTTCGGATTTTGAACAACCGGGGCTTTCTCCAGAAAAACATATCAATACAGTCTTTCAATGCCTGGTTGATTGGCATTAACCGGTATCCCCTGATCGGCTCCAAAGCGGCAATACGCTGGAAGTACGTCTGCATGGTTGGGACCATGCCGGTTCTGCACTGGATATCGAACCGGGCCACGCTGGACGGATCGCTTTGTTTGACGAGTCGGCACACCTGCGGCACAGGAACACCGTCCTTGTTGCGGCGCGCTGAGAATCCAAAGGTCCGGCAGACCAGAGGGCGATATCGGTATTGCGTACAGAAACCGTCCCGGCCCGGCTCAAGATTGGGCGAAAATAATACACACAAATCGCCGGGTTCGGATCGATCGAGCCGGTCGATCACCGGTTCGAGGCACTGCTCACGAAGCAGATGGGCAACAAGCGGAATAACTTCCGTCACCGTAGCTTCGATGGTTCGAGACCAACAACACTGACCGCATGGTGTGATACAGTGAAGACCCGTTTTCATCCGAATCCGGCGATTGCTTCGTTCGATTTCCTGGTATATTCTGAAGACATCGCGGGTAAGTTCATCAATGGAACCGCTCTTCATATACAAGCTTGCTCCTTAAACCCCGGGGGTGAATTGTACGCCGGGTTAAAACCACGTGTCAACAACGGTCCCGCGACAGTCAATCGATGGCATGCGACACAGCATTTGGAGGAAGCCGTTATGATATCAAAAGAAGAATGGTTGGAATCGATGCGCCATGAAGTCCGCGTGATCCAGCATCTTGCCGGTCGGCTGAAACCGGAGGATATGGATTACCGGCCGTCCGACGCGCAGCGATCGCTACTGGAATTACTGCAATATATAACAGTCTGCGCCATCGGTCCGGTTCAGCATGTCGTGACCGGTGACTGGTCGCAGATGCCGGGTCTGTTCGCCGCGGCAAAATCGGTCACATGGGATGGTTTTGCTGACGCGATGAACCGCCAGATGGATGGGATCACCGAGTGCCTGAAGGAATGGGATGACCAGCGGTTGGCCGAGCGGGACGCCGCCATGCCCTGGGGAACTCCAATGAAGGGCGGCCGTGCGTTGATGGACATGGCATTGAAATGTTTGGTGGCATACCGGATGCAATTGTTCCTCTATGCCAAGGCCGCCGGCCATACGGCACTGGGAACCGCCAACAATTGGGCGGGAATCGACTGGCCGCCTTCCGATTCTCCAGCCATTCCGGACGGTTCTAACGTGACGTGATGGGGAGCGAGTTTAATCGCACTGCGAACAGAAAAATCATGCCGGGATCCAATAATCGATAATAGTTGCATTATAGATACATAATGGAAATGTTCAAACCTGACCCGGTTTGGGGATTGGAAGCCCGATTGCACATAATAGCCCCCTTTTTTACGACGAACCATGAATTATTTCTTGACACAGCGACAAATCGCGCGTAAATTGGTGGCATTGATCTTCATGTGGATTCGTTTTGTTGCCATGTCGGCAGCAATGGTTAAAAGGAGTGTTGTATGGTGTGTACGAGTCGTTTATTGATGTGTGTTCTCCTTGTTATGGCCATGGGTGTATCCACGGTGTTCGCAGGTGATTCCACCGGCATTACCGATGATTACACGTATCGTGGCAAAATTGTTCTCCCCGCCGTTTTCATCTGGGCTTGCAGCAATCTGGATTCGAATACGTGGAACGATTGCCCCCAGGGCTCTCCGGACAATTTATACGGCGCCAATGACCGGTGGCATGCCCAGCATACATGGATTCAGATTCACAACCCGACGGATTACACGCTGCCGATGCACAGCATCAAGGTCAGCCTGTACGACGATGCCGGCAACCTGATCACCAAGAACGACATCATCGATCCGTACTGCTGGCTGGGCACAACGATCAATTACATGGATCCATTGTACAATCGCGTTCTGGAACCCAAGGGTTCTGTCTGCTTTTATCTCGATGCCTGCCTCGTCGATCACCACGCCGATGAGAGTCTCGTGGCCAGCGCTATCATCGAATTCGAAGCCACGATTGCCGGTCCCCTGAAAAAAATCAACCTGTACGTCCATGCCGGTTGGGAAATGTCGAAAGAAGCCCAGAAACCCGGGACCACAACGCAATGGGAAAACTGGTGCAATGCCGGTACATTGATCGACAAAGAACTGGTGACCTTGACGGCCTACTGATTCCAATCGATAGTCTGTGCGTGATTGTCCAGCGCCGGTGAAGCGTGTTTCACCGGCGCTTCTTTTCGCAATGGTCTTCACTCGCTTTCCTCGTCTGAATTATTTATAGTAAGGGTCTTGATTCCGGAGGAACTCCGCTGCGTTTTGTATCGTAGTTCACGATCCGGCGCGAATGACCGATTCAGTTCGAGGAGACGGTATCGATGAATACTATAATTTATCTTGATAACGCATCGACAACATTTC
>JAFGMN010000161.1 GCA_016927515.1 candidate division CSSED10-310 bacterium
CCATCGCCCCGGACCAGCCTGGGAACCAGAGGCAGTTGACCCGGAGCCGCATCGGTGTGTCGGAAATAACGAATGCGCTGATCGCATGGGATGAGTCACGATCGGGAACACAGATAGCGCTGTCGCTATCCGGTTTCCACGTGGTTGTTCGCGGACCGAATACATCGTTCGGATGAACCGCGACGGTTTGCGGCCGGTACTCGTCGCCAACCACCGTCGTCGTGCCACTGGTACGAAGATGATGGGTGCCGAGACCGACACGGTCATTGAATCGGAAAATCGGCCGGGCCGTTTGGAGTAATCCCGTACCGATGAGCAGGATCACAATACCGATGACGACGGCCATCCGGGATTGCTGGCCCGGAACGAGGAGAAGCATGGCGGGGGCGACAGCGGCTGCGGTCAGACCGGCCAATGCGGTCAGACGCCATGGAAACTGAATAAACTGCATCAGCGTGATGGAATCCCAAAGGGGTTTGCTCCATGCCGTTGTCAGGACAATGATGACGGGCGTGATCAGAAACAAGACAGCGCTCCATCTTCGAAACCCGGACAGGGTCTGATCAGGCGGCGGAATGCGAAGCAGGAGTCCCCAACCTCCCAGTAGCCAGGCAACGGATAGAACGGTTCCCAGCCCGGCATAAGCGTATGATTCACTGAGAATCATCGACCCGGTGGCAAAGTGGCGCGTGTAGCTGAGGTGGTGCGCCTGCTGAAGATTGCCGATGGCGACGTGGCTTTTTTCAACAAAGGCCGGCAACCAGTATACCGCACCCAATCCCATTCCCGTTCCGGTGGACAGAACGGTGAGATATGCCGTTCGAAGTGGACGGGTGGATGTGGCGACTGCCAGAAGAATGGCCATTGGAACCGCCACGACCCACGTCGCATTGTGAACCAATAGAAGCACGGCACACGCGCCGGCGGCCGCAAGAATCCGGTAGCGGGTCGACGATACGCCCAGGCGGAGGTATGCCCAGAGCAAGACTGGCAGAAGACCATGTGCTGTGAACTCCGCAACAGCACCACGGGTCATAATAGTCAGTAAATGGTAGGGAAGCAGGGTGTAGCAGGCGGCTGTCAGTCCGGCGGCCCAGGGACTGCGCCAGAGAAATGTACCGAGAAGGTAAGCGGTACCTGTTGACAGGATCATGCTCAGGACCACCAGTATTTTGGTAGCGGAGAGAATGCCGATACCGGTCAGGAGGTGCAATCCGGCAACAAAATAGACGGTCAGAGGCGGGTAAAACAGCAGGAGTGGATATCCATATCCGAAATTGATATCCCGGGACCAACGCGCGCTGAATTGACCGTCTTTCAGGCATTCGGTTGCAGCGGAGTATCGCTCCATATTGAAGATGAGGTCGTGGCTTTCCCAGGCGCATCCTGAATAGAACAGCGGATACAGCGTGGAGAGACCGGTTAATGTGATGGCCATGAGCAGCAGGATGTGGGTCCGACAGGAAACAGGGGTTTGCTGGTTCATCGTTGATATCCGCACCAGGTGTGGAGAGGGATCAGAAACACGATCCGGACAGCTCCTGAAAAAAGCCTTGCGCCCACTCGCCCGCTCCAAGCCGGAGCGCTTCGAGGCCGATGATCGTTATCAGAAAAAACAGAATCACGGCAACGACGATCGATTCGATTGCCAGGCGAAGTGCTTCTGCGGAAAGGGCTTTCAGGAATGTCGTGCGAAAGATTCCCTGGGTGATCAATGCCGGTATCACCAGGCAAGCCATAAGCGATGCGCTCCAGCCGAAAATCGGAAAAAAACCCATGAAAAACGAAACGGGAATCGATGCCAGCAATCCCGCCATGGTGGATACAAAGGCTTTACGAAAGGAGCCATCGGGTATAGCGATCCATTCGGCCGTAAGTAGAAGCAACACCGCATGGACCAGGCATGCTACGGTCATGGCAAACAGGCCGATGATGATGATGATGATGACTGCATACTCCACTAGAAAGGCCTCTAACCGAAGGAGTTTACGGCGTGAGCGTGTTGTGATAGAAATATCACGAAACCGGGTTCGTGTCACTCCAAAGGATGTGAGGGTCAGGCGTGAACAAAAGAAACACGATTGAAGCGCTGATTCTAATCGATCAACAGGCGGCAACTATCGAAATCGGAAAACAGACAGGTTATTCGTTGGGACGGGATCCCACCAATTCACTGGTATTGAACGATATTAAAGCATCGCGGCAGCACGCCGTGATTCGCTGGGAAGGTGGTCATTTCGTTGTCCGGGATATGGGTAGCCGGAACGGTACGTTCATCAATGATGAGCGAATTCAGGTTGCTCAACTGGAGGACGGCGATATTCTTCGAATCGGAAACACTGCATTCATGGTCAGGATGGCCACGCAGGAAATGGTTGAGCGGGAGCTGTTCAATCAGCGACGCCAAATGGCTTGCCTTGAAACACACATGGACCTGGAAGACGAGTTTCGCGTGAACGAAGGGGGATTTTCCGGCAGTCTCCGGACACTGTCGATGGTGGAGATCATTCAGACAATCATGCAGTTCGGAAAGGATGGTCGGCTGGTCATTTCGAATCATTACGAGAACGATGTTGCCGAGGCGTACTTCCGGGAAGGAGAGATC
Source organism: candidate division CSSED10-310 bacterium (assembly GCA_016927515.1). Lineage (GTDB taxonomy): Bacteria > CSSED10-310 > CSSED10-310 > CSSED10-310 > CSSED10-310 > JAFGMN01. The sequence continues at coordinate 2,606 of JAFGMN010000161.1, forward strand.
GTCCATGCCGAGTATGGGCAGGAATCGGGTTTGACGGCGATGTATGAGATGATGAAGTTGGAACAGGGTGTGTTCGAATTTCAGAACGATGTGCAGTCACCCGGCGAAACGATAACACAGTCAACGATGAGTATTCTGATGGAATCCTGCCGGCGGAAGGACGAATCGAAACGATAGGGCCACCGTTTGCGGTGAGGACCATTCAGCGGGATATCGATATCATTCAAGCGTATAGGATATCATTCAGGCAGGTGTTCAGGAGAGTGTCGGGTCCTGTAGCCACCCGCCTTCCTGCCGTTTCTTTATATCGTGCAGCACTTTTCGCGCGCGGGCATGGGATATCCGTTGCGCGAACAAATCCTTCATCACCAGGTTCGATTGCCGTTTCCTCCGTTTCGAATCACCGGCCTCCTGGAGCTGCTCCAGGATCCATATCGCCGTTTTCCGCCATCCCCGGTGACCCGATACTGATTTCACCGCAGCCATCCGTTGATTCACAATGGATTGCACGCGGCTGATTGCACTGTCGATCTGGGGTATAAAATCGGCATTATCTCTCTGCATCGTGCTGCGGAACTGTTTTAAACCGTGGATTGCCAGCGGAGCGTCCATGATTCCGTAATCGTCATACTCATACAGAAAATCCAGGGCTTTCTGCCGTGATTCCGCTAGATCGCTTTCCAGTTCGAGGACGGCGTTTTGAACCTTATCCAGAGAAACCCATCGATGCGCAAAATCCAGGCCGGTTCCTTTGATGTTTTGCATGCCCATCAGCTTGATCCGGTAATTTGGTGGGAGGCATCGAACCACGCGATGAAGAACCTGGTCACCGCTCAGAAACGGGTTGCTGATGATATGGATTCGCCGGGTCAGGAGATCGATCAGCGTTTGCCGGTACAGGCTGTGCAGGGCGGCGGCAGCGAGCGATTCTTTGGTTCCGGTTTCCGCCAGGTGCGAAAACAGGGTTTCAATTGCCCTGAGGTCCTGCATATCGCGGATGAGCTGGGTTGTTATATCATCGCGCGTTTCCGGATCGATCGTCAGTGCATCGAGTTCCCGGGTGATGGCTTTTATATCTGGTGTCGCATGATCCAGAAGGAGGCGCAAGATGGTGATGACCGGTGTAGCGGAAGCGGGTAATCCGAGCATCACGCTGAGTTTCGTCCGGATCGCATCCCGATCGAGAGCTTCCACTCCCAATTTCTGCATCGTTCGCAGCGCACGGCATTTCATCTGGTCGATCAGTTCGGGTGGATAAGGTGGGTTCTGATTTTCACCGATCAGCGTTTTCCGGCCGGCGAATTCCCGGATGGATTCTTGGATATATCCAAAAAAACCGGACAGATTGGTTCCGATCAGAATATGCAGGTGAGCGGGCGTGTCATTGACGATGATCTCGGAAAACTCGCGGGAGCGGATAATCCGGTCGTCGCGGTTGTTGATAATTGACACTTTCCAGGCGGGTTTGCCGGGAGCCAGATCGTAGAAGCCCGCTTTTTGCCAATTCTCAACGGTGCTGATCCTGTCGTTAGCTGAAAACCCGTTCCAGAACTCCAGATACCGGTTTTTAAATCGAGTCCGGTAACTTTTAAATGATCCCAGGTCCGGAATGATGTTTCGGGCGATTTCCCGCAAGGCAACGGTTTCATCGATTCCCAAATGCCGAGCCATTTTCAGGACCATACCCAGATTTCGCGGGTGGACCGAATAGGGAAACTGTTCTAATACATCGTCGCCGATCAGGTCCGATTCGTTCCATGCCAGATCGATCAAGCGGGTTTCCCGGGCACGGCAGACATCGGCGATGACTGGCAACATGTTGGTTTCCGCTGTAAGCAGAACGCCGTTGATTGGAATGAATGATGTCAGTGCACGTGTGACATCCATCCCTGTTGGGCCCTGGATGTTTTCATGATCGACGAACGTATTGGACAGGGTGGAGATTGCATCGTTCATCCAGTCATGCTGCAATGTCGATGCGTAATCCGGGCCGAGCGCCATGCATTCCCACAGCAGTATCTGGCTGTTGAAGTGGCCTGCCCAGTCTACAACCCGTGCCTGTTCCCAGATCGATGCCTTGTCTCCAGGTCGGTAAATGGGAAGTTCCACCGCATTCTGCCCTGGCCGGGCGTGGATAATCATCGCTTCGCATCCGGTGGTTTTACTGAGCACATGATATCCGAGCCCTTCGAACAGGGCCGCTTTTTTACGTTCCGTACCGGATTTACCCCGAGTACCCCAGCCGCCGATGACAAAGGGTATTTTTGACCGGGCTGCCCGGATTCTGTGTCTGCGCACGGTCAGCCGGAAAAGAAACGCACTGAAGAGCACCGCGACCATCAGAACGACCACGCTCATGGCTGGCGTCGGTGCGGTGATGACTTTTTGCCAGCCTGTTTCGATGATTCCGATCACCGTTTCAACCATCATGTCAATGGTCTCCATTCCATCTGATTCTTCACCGCGGGAACTAAAAGCGGTGCGATTTCCGGATCCAAAACCTGGTAAAATCGACCGTTATATTCGTACCGGTGGGGTTCGAAACCGATTTCGAAGTTGAAATCTTCCGTCAGAATCTGTGCAAAGCTGCGTTCGTGACCGCTGGCGACATCGGCGACATCCACGTTTCGCCGATTGACCAGATGCCGGTAATTCATCGTGGTTTCCCACCAGATCATGAAGCGATCCTGGAGTGCTGATGGTCCGCGGATGGAGAAAACGCCTTCGGAACTGAAGATTTTCACAGTTTTTCCGGCGAACCGGCTGTGACACAGGGACAAAATGTCATCGACCATGGGCAAGTAGGGACGCCATGAGTACTCGGCCTGTTGAAACAACCGCTCGCCGGGCACTTTTGTCTCGGTGGTTTCGGCCATATACCGGGCGTGTGCCCGAATGGATCCCGGAAACCAACGGCCCGTTGTATGAACGTGTCCCTGGCGTTTGGCAGGATCCGGATGACTCAGCTCATGCACGATCCGCCAGACACGCCGCCGGAATTGCTCCCCACGCCAGATCTTCCAC
>JAFGMN010000162.1 GCA_016927515.1 candidate division CSSED10-310 bacterium
TGGATGAGCCGGAACACGCCGCCGATTTCCGCGAACTCTGTAAAAAACACCAGGCGATGGTGTTGTGCGGTCATGACCACCCACGGCATAGCCGGATCATTCGATTCGACGGGTTGTCGTTCTGCCAGGGGAAGGCATCGGGTCTGCGGTTTCAGCAGGAAACAGCCTATGATGTTTATGATGTGTTACCCGGCCGGGAAACCCGCAGGTTGTCCATCGCCGTATGACTCCCGTATCAGAGCCGACAGGACATGCATGATACTTACCCCGTGATGCGAAAGGAATGCCCGTCGCTGATCGATAGGCTCTCAAGGCAAAACAACCCCTTCGTCTCTTCCCATCCGCTTAATGTACGATATAGACTGAATACAACAACTCGAATCGACCCGATTCATTGCGGACTTCTTCGAGCACACCACCGGGTAGATCCTGCATCAACAAACCTTTCAGCCAACTCTGATTATCCAAATCGAAATAGATAAATGCTGTCGGCCGCTGGGAGCCAATGTACCGCCGTAAATCATGAGATTGTTCACTAATACCGGCGAAATTCAAAGAATTGAGTCCCAGTTTTTTGTTGAGTTCATACAACGTGATTTCGATCGTATCGCGGTGTACCCAGGGATTGATGAAGACCACCGAGTGTGTTGGCATTAGTTCCGCTGCGCGATCCATGGCCCGAAGCCGCCAAGGAGGACCGAAATATGGATGGTCCTTGACAATGGACCACGTAGCGATCCAGATCTGAAACCCCTGCAGGATCATCAGGATCAGGCAGATGCCGGTGAGAACCGGTGCGATCCGTTTCAGTGTGCGGCGACGGAACAGGTGAGCGCCACTGATACCGATTTCCCGAATCAACACAACAGCAGCCATGTATACCAGCGGCCAAATGAGCAGCGTACGACGATGCAGAGGAAAAATAATCAATGGTGGGAGCATACCAATCAGGAAATAGGCAGACGTCAGCACCGACCATCGGTTGATTATTGCCACCAGGCAGATGACCATGGCAACGATCAGCGCGGGAGCGTATAGAGGTAAAATTCCGTTCTCTTTAAAGGTCGTTTCCATCCAGTGGACGGCGTTCCGGCGGATGTTTGCCGCGATGACCGGTATGGGTTGCCTGTCAGGTCCCACCTGATCGTCCACGGTTTTCCGCCACACGGGATTGTCTGTTGCCAAAGGACCGAAATGTGACTTGAACATGCTCGACGGATTGCGAACAGCACTCATTTGCAGGGTGAGGATCAGACCAAACATGATGGCACCGACTGGAGCACCGGCGAACACGAGCCGCCAGGAAAAACGAGATTCTCGATTCCGGTTCGCTATCGCTCGGACAAGAACACCGGCCACAACAAGAAAAAAATACAGATAGAGAACTTTCATGGGAGCGTAGCACCAACCGATGCTGCCAGTTAAAATGCCGAACGCCGCCCACCAGCCCGCCGATTTCCAAGGCGTCGTTGCTTCGCAGGCATTTCGGGAGGTCCATAGAATTCCGACAGCGACGGCGACACTGATACTGAAAAAGGTGCCCATGCGGGATTGCGCCAGGTGCCAGGGCGACAATCCGAAAAGGATTAATCCGGCAACAGCTCCCATTCCAGGAACCGAACGTCTCAACCACGCCCACAACACCAGGAGCAATACGGTGGATCCAATCACTTCGGAAAAGCGAACAGACCATACCGTGACGCCGCAGAGCGACATGACGAGCCACATGACAGGAAGCATCAGCGGAGATTCTCCGCCACCTCGTAGATCGAAACCTCGCCCTTGGAACAGGTTTTCCGGCCAGTGCCCTTCGACGGCCATCATGCCCCATCGCCCTGTCATGGCGGAGTAGGCTTTCAGATACGGCGGCCATGTCGCCAAATCAATGGTTTTGATCCATGTGATGCAAAGAATGATCACCAGCCCAATCCAGAACGGCATGGAAACCTGTGCGGCAGTCCAGTCATCACGGATTGATCGCCGGTATACGATTCCACAGACGATCAGGCAAACGGCAGCACCGGAGACCAAGGCGATACTCCAACCGGCGGATTGAGACACATATTGATCCCGGACAACGAACATGGCGACAGCGGCCAGCATCAATGTGAGACGCCCCCGCTGCCGATCGATCACAGGACGAATCCAGTCCAGGATGATGCCGATCAGACAGAGCATCAGGATCGCGGGAATTGATAAAGCGATCCACGGACGAATCAGGTAATTGAATGGAACGGCTAACAGGCGAAGATTTTCCATATGCGTTCAGGGGGATGTCCAGCCGAATGAGACGACGTCCACGTTTCCGATTAACGGGTCACCCGTTCCGAAACACCGGGTATACCCTAGATAAAACGCGAACCCTTCGCTTGGATCGGCTGACCCGACATCACTGTTAGGCCATGTGAATTCGATCAACGTTTCATCAAATTCACCGGGAGTGAGTTGCAAGGGTCTACCCGTAACAAAGGGTTGAAAACAACCATTTGGATCCTGGAAAAAGAAAGTGTCAATACACTGCAGAACGAGATACTGGACGACAGCCTGTGATTCACGGGGGTTGATGGTTCGATGGCTGAGAACAAACGGATCACCACCGGTGAACGTCAATTTGTTCAATCGCAGATCCACATCGAGTTCGATGAACGGGATGGCCAGAATGGCTGCCTCGACATCCGGCAACGGACCGATCGGCAACCCACCGGACTGCGCAGTGCCGGTCTGAATGAGGACTTCCCGCAGATCGACCGGATCGAGTACACGACCGCTTCGGAATAACCCAGCGCTCTGCACACAGGCAACAGCACCTGCAATCATGGCAGCGGCTGCCGATGTACCCGAAAACCGATCGGTATACAACTGGTGCACTTCCTGCGGTGATTCCGGGGCATTCCCATAACCGGTAGTCCATACCTGACAACAGGGATTCATGCGTTCAGCCCATCCCTGGACAGATACCCGGCTGCCTGTATTTGTGTAACTCACCGGCGCTCGATTGTCCGGCCGCCCAGCTCCGACAATGATGGAACCGGAATCGGGCGCATCCGGGCCAAAAACATCGGCATACATGAGATCATCGAGATTCTGTGAACCGTTCCCGGCAGGCTCGATGACGATCCGGCCCACGCCACATGCAACCGTCACTGCCAATCGCGTCATGGCATCCCATTCCGCTGGAACCATACCAAATTGAGTTTCACCGCCCGGCCACATCGGCCCGGCAACCTGCATCTCGATCAGCAGGATATCACCATGATTCAATGCTGCCTGGGAACGATCAATGGCATCCGGCAACTCCGACAGATTCGAGACGAAATACAATTTCATATCAGATTCGTGACAGATGCCATCGATTCCGATCGAGTTGGCTGCATTGGCAATCAGCATCCCGGCCACGGCGGTACCATGGTGGACAGCACTGGATACACCGCTCGGCGTCCCGCCAATTACCGCCGTGGGATCAGTCAATTGATGTCGGAGTTCTTCATGATCCCGATCGCAGCTACTCTCAATGTCCACGACCGTTACACGCGTACCTCGGCCCCAGGGATACTCCCATGCTCGGGCAAGATGAGGACCAGAAGAATCAAACAGATACTCCTGGTTCATCCGGAAATCCGGCGTGTCCGTCTCCGTAGCAGCGAGCATCATGCACGCGGAAACGCGATATATCCAGTCGACTTCCTTCAGCTGCATCAGTCGTTCCAGCATAATGTTTTCGGCGTTCTCCGGGATCATCACGTAAAAACACTGGGTCAAATCCGGTCCCGGCGACCCGGTCCGCGCCCGAATGCGTTCCCGGTCGGCGTGTAAATCGCTGTCCGAACGCGTAAATACCCGGCGAACAAGGACATTCGAAGTTTCAGCGTCGAAATTATCCAGAAGCGGAGACCCATCCGGACGAACAAGCCGGTTGTCTCTCACAGTCACTCCGGCACCGTCCAAACACTTCACCCCCCATGTGACGTCCGATGCCGCAACGGATTGCATGTGGAGAAAAGATAGGGTCAGAAAAAGATATCCGAACCATTTCATACTACATCATTCTGACGGAATCCGGCGACGAAAGCAATGAGCGCTTCCGATATCCATCCAAATCCCGCTGGCTTCTACGGTTTTATCTCTCCGCTGTATCCCTGTCTCTCTGAACATCCTACGGGTTTGCTTCTGTAGCACATCCACCTGCACCGATTGCCACGATAAAGATCGATTGGGCATCCGCCGCCGTGATCGCATCATCCCCCGAGCAGTCCAGATGGCAAGCTTCCGCCGCCGTGATCGGGATCAGACCCAGCGTTACCTGGAAAGCCATCTGTGCATCGCCTGCTGTGACCATGCCGTCTCCATTTCCGTCCCCCGTGTGATCACATCCCGGATCGCTCCAGTGCGGATCCATGGCCCACGTACCAATTTCCACCTCTTCCCAAGCAATTAGAAAATATCCGCTTTCACCCCAGCCCGTGCCCCATGAATTTTTGCAAATCCAATACTCCCCCGCATCATCCCACCCGACAATCACGACAAAATGACCGCCGCGATACGCGCTTGTTCCGTTATATTTGTAGACTCCCCCGGAGTATCCACTGAAGTCCGTGTAAACCTCCATGTATACCGCAATCGGCTGCCACCAGACGGCTCGACGTAACAGCTCCGTATCCGGTGTCCACGTCCACAACAGGTTCCAGCCGTCCAGCCGTGTGACCCGGCTCTGCCAGTCCGGACACGTGTCAGAACACGGTAGATCCAACGCCTGGTATGGCCAGCACGCCTCGTCAGGGATACCGGGATTCACGAAATAATCGAACACCGTTCCCATGTACAATCCCGAAGCACATTCACCGTCCGCACAAGCAAAGACATGTTGCTCGGAGAGATCCAGATTCCACTCCGGATCACCCATCCGCAGATTGAACATGGCCTCCACCGCACCACACGCTGCAAACGCCGCACAAGCTCCACAACCGGCCTGGTTTTTAACCGGCGTCATCCAGTCCGTTCCGCGAACATCACGCCAATCCCAGTGGCCTGGCGGTTCGACACCATCACGATATCGGGCCGGAACGCCGTCCACCTCCGGTAAATCCAATGGCAACAATCCACCCGGCACACCCGATACATCCGCACCCTCCGCACCCTCCGGCATGATCGGCCCATTACCCCCCATGACGATACCAGCACTCAGACACATCACTCCCATGACTATCACCGTCAACCGCACCATATCCGGTCTCCTTTCCGCTTTGTCACATCGCCCATACCATTCGCACATAACACTATCATGACCCGCATGCACAAGAAAAGATGGCGAACGCCTCGACCGGTCATCTTTCTTCGCATCTGGATCCATTTTTATGTCAGAAAAGAGTCAGCTCGCTGACTTCCCACGGATGCTCCATCATCACGCCGGCATGCACCACTGCATGCTGTGTGACCTCTGGCGGAAACCAGATATCCAGGGAAGCCGTTTCCATGTTCCATATCGATTCCGGCACGATTCGTCGCCATTCACTGCCGTCCTCTGATAGGAGAATCGACGGAGCGGTTGGGGCCGGCAATCGATCCGGTCCTGCATACAGGCGTAAACCCTGTACTCTGCGCGGTCTCGAAAATATCAGGTGGATCGATGTATCAGGAAAAACAGGAACCTGACTCCGCCAGACTGTGTTCGGATTACCATCACACATCCATCCGGCACTGCCCGGGTTCTGATGCACGATGACTCCCGTTTCCACAGGAAGCGGCCGTTCCGGACCCAGAAAAACATACCGGCTGATACATGATTGGCAATCCGGACCCCGGCACCGTACCAGATGGTACTCGCCGGGCCATGGCGGCGGCTGAAGGGTCATGAAACAAAACGCAGTTGTTCCCGGCATGACATCCCCCTCCGGTGACCAGCCGATTTGCGAATGATCGACGGCCTGAACGGGAAGCAACGTAACCACTTCTCCGGCATGCTCCGGATAAACCGCGATCGCTTTCCATGCCAATCGCTCATCCGTACCGGGATGCACCATCAACCGCGTTTCCGCCGTCCATAATCGGGCTGACCGGTTGTCAATCATGACCCGAACACCGGCCGGCTGACCCGCTGTAACCACCTGCGCAGCACATACCATGGCCACGGAATCTGGATCGACTATCTCCTCTGTAGCGATATCGAATCGTTCCACAATGTCAACCGTGCGCCGAAAGCTGCGGGTCCACGCTGAAGGACCGGCGGTCTGCCACTCGCACGACACAGCAAGCGGTTCACCTGGCGCAATGGGAGGAAGCATAAATTCGATTGTCCAGACAGCGCCGGGTGGGATCGATTCCGGCATTACGAGATGAAGCGTCGAATCGAACACGCGTGATGATGTCATGGTCTCCCGGCGTTCAGCGAAAACCGTTACCGTCACACCGGAGTCGATGCAGATCAGCGTGGTATCGCCGGTGTTGATGAAATGCAGCCGTGCCGTATGACTGGTATGAGCCAGCCAGATCCGTGGGATATCGCACCGGACCTCCGGCGGTCCCCCCGTCCCAGCTTCCATACTCAAGCCATACACATGGCCGGCCTCTCCAGCGAATCGCGGCGTCAGATGAAACGATCCCCTCCGCACGGGTCCATGATTCCACTCCGGCTGATTCCCGTGAATAACAATGTCTCGCACACCCAGGCAATGGAGAAGATCGAGGCTTCGTCCCGTGGGAAAATCGTCAAGTATCGCATCGATCCGGCCCCGGCCGGGTGGCAGGTATCCACTGATTCCGTTGACCAGCGGCCGCCAGTGATAACAGGAGTAAAACATTTCACGATACTTCTGGTGCGCAAACGGAAACTCTGCGATCGGACCTCCATCGGGATCCGATGCAAGAAGGGCATACGGTTCCGGTGGCGTCGACCCGGCATGAAGCGGATACCCCGTAGCCGGCCAGATACCGGTTTCGATAAACATGAGACCACTGACAATCCCGCCAATCCATTGCCGACGCATCGTTCCAACAAATCGGACAGCCAGGAGCACCAGTCCGAATTGTGCAAGCACACCGAATCGAGCGGGTACCCGGATCACTCGGAACCCCGGAATCCACCGGCTGCACCAATTGAACGGTAGGCCGAAACCATCTGGATGACCGGGCCCGAAAGACAACAAAACTGCGATGAAAACCAGGATAGCGCCAAACCAGCCCACCGTTCGAACCCACGGATCGGATGGTGCGATGGGATCGACTCGTTGATTCCGATGAATCCGCCGCAGAAAGGCTGAACCCAATGACACAA
>JAFGMN010000163.1 GCA_016927515.1 candidate division CSSED10-310 bacterium
GGTATCCATTGATCAGAGTATAGACATCGCCCCTTGGCCGGTCAAACTCGACTGTTTTCTCTTGGTACCCGCATTCGCAATACGACATTCTGAAACACGTCTCCCTATTTCCCCTGTTTTGTACGTCTTCATATGCCGAGACGGTCCGTCGTTTTTCATCGACATTACTGCTGAAATCGTCCGATCTGCGGGTAAATTCACGCGCAGGGTCACTGGAGGTCACCCGGGAACTTCATGATTTAACGAAATTGTGAAGGCGAAAGCGATCGAGTATCGGAATTCGGCCAGCGTGTGGCCAATTCACGGAGAACGACCCGAACCGCTTCACATCAAACCCAACATCTTGTCGTGATTTGATCAAGTAAGAACTCGGTAGTAACATTTTAACCCAGATTGGCGGTTGCAAAACGTTAACGCTCAGCAGATGAGGAGGCAATACGCATTGATAAAGCAGCATGAAGGAGCTTCTGATTCAACAAATTAAAGAAGTTGACACTCCCTGTGTCAGCGATTAAACTTTTTTAGTTGATTGCTATTACTTGGCCATATGGGGAGGTTCACCAAATGAAACTCATTCCGGGCTCGAAAATCTTCTTCAACCGGAGTCATTCAGAATGACCGGATGTCGATTTGACGAATGTCTGGTGAAACTGGGTTGATCCGGCAAGGATGAAGGGTGTTTTGCAGCGAAAACATAAAACAGAATGAATCAGGAGACGTGAGCATGAAAAGATATCGAATATTCCTAATTGATGACGACACTGAATTCAGGGAGAGTGTTGCTGAATTACTGATGGAAGAGGATTATCTCGTTGATGAAGCCGCGAATGGTGCTGTCGCCATAAAGCAGATGGCCGAACCCGAATATTGCCCGGATCTTGTTCTAGTTGATATAGCGATGCCTCAGATGCATGGGCTTGAGTTTATTGAACGGGTTCACAAGATTGACCCGGTAGTTCCGATCGTCGTATGCAGTTCCAAGTCCGGTTTGATAGATGATTATTCACTTTTTTCAACCGGCCAGGTTCGGAAATTCCTTACGAAGCCTGTTGATATTGAGGATTTGCTGACCACATTGAAGGAAATTCTGAGTGAAGAAACGTTGGCATAATTCTGCGGGATAATCACTGAAAGAGGTGAAGCCCGGGAGTATCAAGGTGGACTACAATCCCGAACAACAGAACGGAAATGCAACAGAAATAGTGGATCTGGCCACGTTGTTGAAGATCATGGTCCAAAAGAAAGCATCCGACTTGTTCATCGGTGCCGATTCGTGTCCGTGTATCCGCTCAGCTGGCCAGCTTTTATATCTGAATAATCTACCGGTTCTGGATACCCCTTCAGCAAAAAAGATCGTGTTCTCGGCCCTTAAGGAAACCCAAAAGAAGGAGTTTGAGACCAATCTGGAGTTGGATTTATCGTTCAGATTTCAGGATCTGGGTCGGTTTCGCATGAACGTTTACAGCCAAAGAGGTCGTGTTTCTGCTGCGATCCGGCTTTTGCCCTCACGAATTCTCAGCCTGGAGGAGCTTGGCTTTCCAGAGCAGATTAAACGATTCGCCAATCTAACGAGTGGGCTAGTTTTAATCACAGGCGCGACGGGAAGCGGAAAATCAACAACGCTTGCATCATTCATTGAACTAATAAACGTAAGGCATTTTAAGCATATCATCACTATTGAGGATCCTATCGAATTCAATTTCACGAATAAAAACTGTCTCATCGATCAGCGCGAAATCACAACGGACACCCGATCATTTCATAATGCGCTCCGTTATGTCTTGCGACAGAATCCGGATGTAATTGTTCTTGGTGAAATCCGGGATATGGAATCGATGGCTTCCGCGCTTTCGATTGCGGAAACGGGGCATTTGGTTTTTGGAACTCTTCATACCAACAGTGCAGCAAAAACAATAAACCGCGTCAGTGACTTTTTCCCCTCGCAAATGCAGGATCAGGTCCGGAGCCAGTTATCTCTTGTATTAGAGGGAGTTGTTTGCCAGAAGCTGTTACCGATGAAGGATCGTAAGGGAAGGATCGTTGCTAGCGAGATCATGTTTACCAATTCGGGAATCGCTCATAAAATTCGGACAAACCGGGTGGAGCAAATCCATTCCGATATACAGACGAGTATGGGGATGGGTTCTCAAACGATGGCCTACAGTCTCGCGTCATTGTGTCAGGAAGGTCACATTTCCGAAGATATTGCAGAACCGTTCTGTGAAACAGCACAAATGGAAGAATTGCGCTCAATCCTGAGACGGGGAAAAGATCCGGATTCTATCGACGAGACAACCCCCTCCCCCGTTCAGGGAGCGATGCCAGGGTTGGTTTCAAACCAGCCTGATTCTTCCAAGAAACGAATAGGTGGAAAAGACGCGCTTATTTCCAGGAAAAAGCAGCCCGGGTGAAAGAAAAATTGATTCAATGATTTCGTTTTCAATTCCGGTTCACTCCACCAGAGTCTGGTTGCGTATCCGCACAGGGTTCGAAGCGGGACGAGTGGAGAAGACAAGGGCGCCAAATGAACTGCTCGCTCTTTACAACGAGTTCTATAGAAAAAACATCCGCGAATGAGTCTGTCAAGATAACGCGGGGGTTTTGGAACGGATACCTGCTGAGTTATGTGGTCATCTTGTCGGCAGTTTTTTTTCTGACAACGACCCGGCCGCCATTCTTTTCCGCTCTATGCGGTTTGACAGGTTTATTTTCCAGTCTATCCCTCGCCATAGCCGGTATTCTTCTCCGTCGCAGATCACTCGCATTTCTTGGGCTGGTTTATCTTACCAGCTCATCCTTTCTTGTTCTTTTCGGAAGTCAGAGACCGTTCCTTCTGCTTATGCTTGCCCTTTTTCTTCTGCTTCACCTGAGTAACGATACTTTTTTCAAATCACGACAATCAGTCTCCCTCATCATCTTCACCACCTTTTATTATATATTTCTGCTAATTCCCAAGCACAATTTGCCGGATCCTTTGCTTAGCAAATGGTTTAACTGGCTGTCGGTCATTGCATCAGGCTTTATTTCGTTACTTCTAGTAAAAATGCTTTGTCAAACAATCAAATCACGTCTCACGATATCCCTTCTTGCTCTCTCTTTCTCTCAAATACTAGGGATTCTTCCCATTATCAATCCGGTTACGGATTACGGTATCAGCATGGGACTTCTCAGCATCGGCTACGTTTTCGCAATGGCGTATTCGTTTTCCACTGTTTCCGATGCCTTGCACAAAAATACCGTCAGTTTATCCGAACAGCAAGATCAACTCCTTCAACTATCCGCGTTTTTCGATCATATTGCGGATATCGCGATCATTGCGACCGATCGATACGGAATCATTCGGAAGCTGAACCCAAACGCATCAGAACTTCTTGGACTGGACCCGGAGCGAGTTGTCGATGCAAGTGTAATCAGAGAACTGCACTTCGAGGAGCAGCTTCCCGATGACCTTGAATTACTCTTTAGCAAGATAAACTCCGGTTTTTTAGCAAATCGCGAAACGATCCAAAACATGGAAACATCTTTTTTGTCCAAATTTCTGATTGTCAGAAGAGCGGACGGAATCAGAATATATGCCGCACTTTCCATACAGCCGGTGTTTACCCCGCGCGCTGAACACATGGGTTGGATCTTTGTTCTACAAAACATCACGGAATATAAAGAAACTGAAGCAGAAATACTGCGAAAGCAGGACGAATTACGTTGCTGGATCGAACAGCGAACATCTGAATTGACACAAGCCAAGGATGACATCATCCGGTTGATTGATACGGCCAACTCACCAATATTTGGAATTGACACGGACGGTTGCATCAATGAATGGAACCAAGCGATTGCTAAAATCTCAGGTTATAGCAAAGAGGAGGTTAGTGGACGCAACTTTATCGATCTTCTTGTTCCTCATGATGAGCATTCCAAACTGGTTCATTTTATCCAATCGGCATTACGCGACGCGCCGATGCAGAACGTGGAATGCATGATCACAACAAAGCAAAAAGAAAGCGTCACCTTGTTGTTGAATTCAACGACAAGGCGGGACAATTACGACCGGATTATCGGGGCTGTTGTAATAGGGCAGGATTTCACTGTTTTGAATAAATCCCGAAGAATGCTCGAGACTGTTTTAAATACGGTGCCGGTGAGAGTTTATTGGAAGGACTGTCTATCCCGGTACGTCGGGTGCAACATTTTATTCGCTCAGGATGCCGGTTTGAAGAAACCAGAGGAGATTGTCGGTTTATCGGATACCGACTTGCCATGGAAAGACGATGCGGAGAAATACCGGGAGGAGGACCACATCATTCTGCAATCGAAGGAATCGAGAATGAACAGCGAAGAGCAGATGACGATCCATGATGGGACAACGTTATGGATATTAAAGAGTGCCATTCCGATGGTGAACAATGAAGGCCATATGGATGGAATTCTAGGCGCTTACCAAGACATCTCCGCACAGAAAACGATCGAAGCAACGCTCGAATCCGAACGGAGCAACCTGGAAAAAATCATCGATATCAGAACCAAAGAACTCAGGGAATCTCTTGATACTCTGACAACGGCGAACTTGAAATTGGAGGAAGCGAGTCGTCATAAATCCAATTTTCTTTCAACAATGAGTCATGAACTCCGTACACCCTTGAATGCCGTCCTGGGTTATTCGGATTTACTCGAAAAGCAGTTTTTTGGTCCACTTAACGAGAAACAAAGCAGTTATATCAGTCAGATAGGCAGCAGTGGCCGCCATCTGTTGGCTCTGATCAATGATCTTCTCGATGTCGCTAAAATCGATGCCGGAGCGATGAATCTTGAATTGGATGTTTTTTCGATCAAAGAATTAATTGAGGATACGCACTCCATGCTGAAAGCTCAGTTTAAAAAGAAGCAACTTCATACGGAAATCTACATAGGCCCTGCTCTCTATTCGATTGTCGCAGACCAGCGAAAACTCAAGCAGATTATGCTCAACCTGCTTTCAAACGCCATTAAATACACACCCGAGGAAGGGTATGTAAAGGTCCATGCTTTCAAGGAGAGTGATTCTTTTCTAAAAGTTATTGTCAGTGATACCGGCATCGGCATCGAACCGGATGAAGTTGACAAGGTATTCGATGAGTTCTATCAGGCAGAGAAAATTCGCCATGCCCAACTGGGGGGTACGGGTATCGGTCTGGCATTGACCCGAAGACTGGTTGAGTTACATGGTGGTTCAATCGGTGTTGAAAGTAGAGTTGGTCAAGGAAGTGCGTTTTGGTTCTCCATTCCTTTACGTCAGAAAGCCTTCCATGGCAACACAGACCGTTTTAAACCGATCCGGGCGCATACAGCAGAGAAACCTTCCGGAGCAAAAATTCTTGTTGCTGAAGACAACGATGTAAACCTGATTCTGCTGACCGATATGCTGAAGATCAATCATTATGAAGTATCTGCTGCAAGAAATGGTAAGCAGGTAATCGATATGGCTCAGACGATCAAACCGGACATCATATTAATGGACATCAGGATGCCGGTTATGGACGGATTGGAAGCGACACGCCGATTGAGATCAATGAAGGAGTTCGAGCTTATCCCGATCATTGCGTTGACGGCCAGTACGGGGCAAGAAGCAAAAAAACAACAACTTGAAGCGGGATGTACCGATCATTTAGCCAAACCGGTTCAGATGGAGGACCTGTTCCGAATTTTGGAGTTGCATGTACGAAGAATCCGAAATGGGCATACCAGACCCGTGGAGTAATCCCGTGGATCGTCAATCCATAACCGGAGTTTCGTGAAAAAAGATTGGAGTTTTTTCGTTTCAAGCCAGTCGGCACAAAGAAAGTAGGTATTGATGGCAAATCCTTTCAGACCGGCACAGGCATCCGAGGAGCGAATCTTTGCCCCTTTTGTGTTGTTTTTGAATAGATACTTCTTGGTTCAATGGGCAAGTGATCAGCTTCTGTCGACAGATCCGAGTGCTGTTGGGAAACCAATGAGAACAGTGGTTAAAAATGCCGTCAGAGAAGCGGTCTCACCGGAAATGCTTCCGTTGATGAACCAAAAACTCACTCCCTTACTCATAGGGAATGGGAAGTCTTTCCTGTCGTTGAACGGGTTCATTTTAGAGACGTCTGATCCCGTCATCATTGCGTCGACAGGGATTCCGGAGACGATCACAGGGGACGCGATGGCCGATCAGCACCTGGACTCGGCCGTAAATCGGGCATCTTTAATCAGCGAGTTGGATAAACTCGCTGACCTTATTCTGATCTTCTCCCCGGAGGGGCAGATCTTCTATATGAATAAACCAGCCATCGAGGTATCAGGAATCAAGCCAAAAAAAATGCAGCCTGTTCATTTACATCAATTTCTATCAGCTGATACCTTCAAATGCATCCTGGATCAGGGGTTGCCGGAAGCAGCTCTCCATGGCAGCTGGCATGACAGAATCGAGATCAAAGGGCTTCGAAATACAGCAATACCGGCGATCATGACAGTACTACCCTTTTTCGGTTCAGAAAATCGGCCAGCGTTTTTCTGGACAATGATTAGGGAAGAATTCCAACATCATTTCCTGAGATTTTCGATGTCGGATGAACGGAAATCTCTTGAGGAAAGGATGAAAGAGAGAACGGGTGAGTTACGAGCTACCAATCAGAAACTGATTGAGATCAATCTCCGGCTGGAAGAAGCCAATAAGCATCGGAGCCGATTTTTATCGACGATGAGTCATGAACTACGCACACCATTAACAGCCGTCCTGGGTTTTATTGATTTATTAAAGGGAAGGTTCTTCGGTGATCTCAACGAAAAACAGGCATTCTACATAGACCAGATCGAAACCAGCGGGAAGCACCTCCTGGCATTGATAAACGATCTTCTGGACATTGCTAAAATTGATGCCGGCGCAATCGAACTCGAATTGACTCAGTTTTCTTTCGGAGAGGTCATCGACAGCACAGTCTCCATGCTTTCCTCTCAATTCAGAACAAAACAGCTTTCTATGGATGTCATCATCCCGGATGAAACCCCGATGATTGCCGCGGACAAACTGAAGATAAAGCAGGTTTTGCTCAATTTGCTTTCAAATGCTTGGAAATACACTCCTGAAGGCGGTTCTATTACGCTGTCCATTCAAAGGATCAATCCATCCACTATCCAGTGTTCGGTCACAGATACAGGTATCGGCATGGATCCAAAGGAAGCCGACAAGGTTTTTTCAGAGTTTTACCAGGCCGACCGGATTCGCGATAATCAGATGGGAGGAACCGGTATCGGGCTGGCATTAACACGGCGTCTGGTTGAACTGCATGGTGGTGAAATCGGCGTTCGCAGCCAACCTGGCATCGGCAGCACATTTTGGTTCAATCTCCCTTTGAAGCGAATCGCTGATCACGAATTCACCGTTACGAAATCGCCAGGAGTCACACCGATTGTAAATCGACGGATTCTGGTAGTCGAAGACAATGAAATTAACATCTCTATGATCGTTGATATGCTGAGCCTGAAAGGACATGAAGTACTGGTGGCAAGAAATGGGAAGGAAGGAATTGATCTGGCTGTCAAGACTCGTCCGGACTTGATTTTCATGGATATGCGCATGCCGATCATGGACGGAATCGAAGCCACTCAACTCCTTAGAAAAATACCGGAATTTGCGGATACCCCAATCATTGCTTTGACAGCAAGTGCTGGAATCAAAGAAGAAACGCGACAACTAGAAGCCGGATGCACTGCGCATTTATCCAAACCGATTCAATCCTCAGAACTGTTTTCCGTCATTAACGCTTATTTAGGATCGTAATTGTCGGAAGACGGAATTGATAGCGAAGGGAATAAAAGAGTGAATGTGGTGCCTTTATCCGGAATGCTGGTTACATGAATCTTGCCCGTGTGGGCATCGACGATTTGTTTAATGATGTACATACCGAGACCTGTTCCTTTCCCTTTGGGCTTGGTTGTAAAAAACGGAAGGAAAATCTTATCAAGAATCTCCGCCCTGATTCCAGTCCCGGTATCGGCGCATTCAATCTTGATGAACGGCATGTGTGAATTATCGGGAACGACAGACAGGGATATCGACAGACTGCCTCCATTTTCCATCGCATCTCCTGCATTAATGAACAGGTTCATAAAAACCTGTTCCAACTGATCGCTGTTTCCTGTCATTTTCAGCGGAGACTCCCACCTATTGAATTTGATTCCAATCCCCTTCGTGCTGATTTTATGTTCTACCAATGAAAGGGCGTTTTCTATCGGCCCATGGATGTCAAGTTCCCGCATTTCGACCTGCTCACCCCTGCTGAAATCAAGCAAATGACGCAACAATCCTGATGATCCTCGGCAAATCGAATCGATCTTCTGAAGGTTAATGTGAATTTTCTGATCGACCACGGCATTCATTCTCGCAATGAGTGCGACCCGATTGATTATTGCTGCAATCTTGTTGTTTACATCGTGAGCCACACTCGCGGCAACCTGTCCCATGCTTGCCAGACGATCCGAATGCATGAGTTGGGATTTTGCCTCCGACAATTCTCTTTCCAATTCATATCTTCGATTCAATTCCATATCATGCATCTTCTTCTTGAACAGACATGATTCTATTCGTGTTTTGAGAATCGTTTGATTGAACGGTTTTGTGAGGAAATCTTCGGCGCCAAGCAGAATTCCTTTCGAAATACTCTCCACATCATCCAAAGCGGACACGATAATCACCGGCACATACTCAATCGACGGGTCCTTTCTTAAATGCGATAGCACATCAAATCCGTTCATCACCGGCATCATCACATCCAAAATCATCACATCTGGTTTGATATCAATCAGACAATCCAAGGCTTCCCGTCCATTTTTTGCAACAAACGGCTGATAACTCAGTGTAATCATAATATCATGTAAAACGATCCTGTTAAACTCCTGATCGTCAACAATAAGAATTCTCGGTTTTGCGTTGCTCATAATCTCGAAACCCCCGTTTCGATACGCATTCATCAGGACTGTCTAAAAACCTGCATCAGGACTCCTTTCGACCGATCCTTTAAACTATAAGCTAGTGCTAAACACCGGTCAACGTCGACATACCGGAATCGAATTGTTTTCCGGCGGAATCGTCTCACGCGTCACCCAATGGCCATCAATGGCATAACGTAAAAGCAGTATCGATTATTCGATCGAGATATCAAACCGTTTTCTCACATCATCCGCTTTTTCGCTATCGCCGAGCTGCTCGAACGCCCGAATCGCTTCCTTCAGTATTTTCTTGGATCGAACGCGTTTGTTCTCCAATCGAAGAAGACAGCCGTATTCATATGCTGAATTGGCCTGCCCCATCACGTGGCGGAGTCTGCGGTTTATTCGGAGCGCAGCTGCAAACAAGCCTTTCGCCGTTCTCCGATTGTTTTCCTTATTATAAATCTGCCCGAGAGTCAGATAAGCATCTGCCAGCATAATGGGTGAATTGATTGTCTTCAACATTGAAACCGCTTGTGAATTGAGTGCTTTTGCTCGCAATAAGTCGCCTTGCAGATACGCAATCTGACTCCTGTTAAGCATCGTCTTGGCAACCATTTCTTTGTCACCTGTTTCTCGAGAAATCTCAAGACTTCGTTCATAGTATTCCTCCGCGAGATCCCAATCACCGGTCTTTTCATAAGTCATTCCGATGTTATGGAGCGCTTGAGCGATTCCCTCCAGCCTTCCCGTCGATTCAAAATGACGAATGCTTTCAATAAATCCAGATATCGCTGAAGAATATTCCCCCCGCATTGATTCATAAATCCCCAGATTCGAATACGTAATACCGGTAAGGTCTCTGTTATCGGATTTTTCAGCAGCCCGGACGCATTTATTAATAACATTTCCCGCGCTTTTCAAATCGCCAGTCTGAAGATACATGATGGCCAAAGAGTTCAGAGCTTTAACTTCACCTTCCGCATCCGCCGTACGGGAAAATGCACCGCATGCCTTTTCCAAATACACCATCGCCACTTCCAGATTCCCGGCACCTGCAAACAAATCACCCAACTTCACCAACGTCTCGGCAACAATCATCTGGTCCCCACTTCTCTCCGCAAACACTAATGCCGATTTGAAAAAACTGATGGACAACTCAAAATTGCCTTTAATACTCGACAACTGACCTGATCGAAAAAGAAATTTCCAGTGATCCATCGTGTAGTGATCACCTTCTCCCTCAAGAATGAGCAATCCGTTTTTATACATTTCCAGTGCGGAGTCATATTGAAAATATCGTTGAAAATGCTGGGCCGCTCGCTCAAGATAGTGCAAAGCCTTTACCGGTTGAGAACCATTTAAAATATGATGTGCAATGATTGCCTCGGGATGATCCATGCCGGCCATACGATTCTCAATAACACTGCTGATCTGATCATGGAAAACCCTTCGATTGCGTATCAGTATACTCTGGTATATAGCTTCACGAATAACGGAATGAGTAAATTCATAGTCTTTCATTTCGGGATTGAAGAAAACGAAACCGCCATTGACCATTTCTTTTAATGAATTTTCTACGTCTTTTTCCTGTGTTTTGTGCAATCGACATAACATCTCAACATCAATCCGATCCCCATATACAGAGGCAATCTCCAACATTGCTCTTGTCGAATGTGAGAGGTGGTCTTTTCGCAATTGCACGAGAGCCTGTAAATCGGCAGGCAGCGAGGATTGATCAATCGAGTTCATGGAGCAGCTAAACTGGTGGCATTTGGCGAACAATGCGATCATCAGAGGGTTTTCTCTGGCTTTCAATGCAATTTGCTCTTTGGCGGTGGCTGGCAAGGAGTCTGTGCCAAGAATAGCATCCAGCAGTTTGGCGGCGTTTGCCTGATCCAGTCCGGATAACGTGATGGTCACCGCATTTTTAGGGAAGTGATTGGATTCGATTTTCGTTCCGGAAAGCACAATACCGACCCGGCAGCCTGAGACTTGTCGGGCGATATATTCGAGGCATTGCCGGCTGGCGGAATCCAGCCACTGATAGTTATCGATCACCAATAGGATCGGCCTGTTTCGAGCGCTGTGCTTTATTAAAAGCAGTACGCCATTGAACAACGAAAACACTTCTTCCGATGAACTTTCACGTTTCTTCCCGGACGATCCCTCCTCTTGAAATAACCATGTGATCGATTCGACAAGATCATACCACTCATTTGGGGGAACATGGAACCATCTGGCTATCGCCCGTATGCGACGCGTCAGGTTTCTCGAGTCGAATTGTCGGTTGATTTTGAATATATGTCCAAGTTCCCTGATGACCGCATCCATCGGGTTGTTTCTGTTCTCATAATGAGGAGCGATCCAGAGAACATTGTATGGTCCTGCCCGGCACCGAAGCCATTCCTCTATCAACCGGGTTTTCCCGATACCTGATTGACCCGATATCAAAACCATTTTGCCCGTTCCAGCTTCGATGGAAGCCAGTGCTTCGCTAATGGTATTCAGTTCACTCTCGCGGCCGCAGAATGGGATGGCAGAACCAATGACCTGTTGTTTATGCTGCCGGCGTTTGAATTGGAACTGGAATACTTTGACTGGTTTTCGCCGGCCTTTAACCACGACGTTACCCAACGATTTAAATTTGTCGTCTGCCGGTGCGAATTTCCGCGTTTGTTCACTGACAAGAATCGAACCTGGTTTAGCTAGGCTTTGCAGCCGGGAAGCAATGTTGACACTGTCTCCGATAACGGTGTATTCCATACGGGTCAGTGTTCCAATGTTACCCGCAACAACAAGCCCCGTATGCATTCCAATCGACATTTTGAGTTTTAATGGTTTGTCTCCCAACCTGACTTCGGGAAATGTTAAATTCGAGACACGTTGCATAACCGTACGGGCGAATTGCAACGCACGTACGGGCTCATCCTCTCTCGTGGAGGCCGTCCCGAACGTCACCATGGCAGCATCACCCAAGAACTTATCAACAGTACCCCCGTAGTTTTCCACCTCCTCGCAAATTGTTTCAAAAACAACGTTTAGAACTTCCACAATCAGATCGGGTTCCAATTTTTCAGATAAAGTTGTGAATCCTGAGATATCACAAAAAGCGATGGTGACATGCCTTCGTTCACCCCAAAAGGGGTCGCAATCCGGATTGTCCGCTAGACGATCCCGTATCTTCGGCGGAATGTATTTTTCATAGGTTTTGCGAAGATGGACTTCTTTTTTCAATGATCGATTGATCGCCTGAAAGGGTGACTCATCCGGCTTTTGAGATGCAGCGGATGAATGTCCGGATGAGTCACGCTTGCTGGAACTCATTCGCGTCTCCCCCGCAAATGTGCCACCGGGTGATATCCAGGTTCCAACCGGTAGCTTTGCTCGTATCAGTCATCAAGCTTGAGTTTGGTAAATGCGTACAGGGAGAAGTGATCGAACTCAATCCAGTAATTCGCGGACTGGAAGGTGAGAACAAACGAATCGACAAGCTCCCATTGGTCCAGCGGTTCATTGTAATAGTATACATCAATTTGATCACCATAGAAAAAGTAGGTCATCAGCAGGGAAAGTCGCATTCTGACAGGAACTTGGAAGTAGATGTTACAGGGTGAAAACTGAACCATCAGGTTCGGGTCGTCTGCATTCATCGCAAACGTCAGTCTCATCCCAATGGTCGCCGGTTCAAGCAGTGCTCCTTCCGGGACGTTGAGCATGGCGATACCCGGTAAAAACATGTACTCGTTTACATCCGGATTGCACTCTCGCTCGACACTGACATCGTAGTACGTTGGATTGCTCGCGAAAACAGGCGTCACCATAATCCAGCAGGCAATCATGAAGACCGCGAGCCCCTTGGCATGTTTGATGTTGTTTTGATTTTTCATTTTTCTCTCCTTTCTTAAGAAAACCCCTCACATACACGTGCAAGCAAACCGGATGCCAATAATAACAGACAGCTCACCCATACCGTCCGAAAAACGAAGATCGACGGATTGTTATGGCTTTTTTCCGTGTTTCTTTAAATGCCTCGCAAAGGAATAACCGATGAGGTCGCAAGAAAGAAATGGGTTTCATGCCCACCCAGGCGGGTGATTTCACCCGTCTTGCGCGTCTTTATCACGGTTGAGAAATGCCGCTTTTAGCCTATATCGAAATGTATCCCGTGATATCCCTAAATACTCCGCAGCTTTTGTTTTATTGCCGTTTGCTTTTCTCAAGGCTTGAATAATAAGAGAGGCATTGAATCGATCCAGGTTAAACCCTTTCTCCGGGATTTCGAAATGGCCCGGATTCAGACTGGTTTCCGGTTGCACTCGTTCCTCCTCCAGCTGAAGGTCCTCCGGACGGATCGGGCCATCGTTAACCAGCATCATCGCTCGTTCAATGGCATTCTTCAGTTGCCGGACATTACCAGGCCAGGAGTAACCGGTCATCAAGTTTAAGGCTGGATCAGTCAATGCTGGCTGTTCAATCGCATACTCCTTGGCAAAATGGCTGATAAAGTATTGTATGAGAAGCATAATATCATCATACCCTCTCGATCGCAGCGTAGGCAGCGTCAGGCATGCCACTCTCAACCTGTAATACAAATCGTGACGGAAAGTTTTAACCTGAACTTCCTTCAGCAAATCCTTATTTGTGGCGGCTATGATTCGTGCATTACAGTATAACTCTTCCGATCCGCCGACTCTCCGGAATTTTCTATCTTCGATCGCCTTGATAAGTTTTGACTGGAGATTGAGCGGCATATCTCCTATTTCGTCCAGGAAGAGCGTTCCTGTATCCGCGATTTCAAAAAGACCCTTTTTAACGCGGTCGGCACCTGTAAATGCTCCCGGTTCATGCCCGAAAAGTTCGGATTCCAACAGTGTATCCGGAATTGCGGAGCAATTAATTTCAACAAGAGCATGCTTGCTTCGGTTGGAATTGTAATGAATCGCCTTGCAAAACAGATCCTTCCCCGTTCCGGATTCACCCTGAAGCAGTATTGTGGTAACCGGACTCGCAGAAATCCGTTTCGCAACATCGATCGCTTTCTGAAAGATCGGACTCGATCCAATCAGATTCGAAAAATGGAACCTGTTTTTCCTCTGTTCATCGAGTATTGATTTTCGCGTTCGCTGTTGAAACCGAATCATCCCTTTTTTAATAATTCCACTCAACTCGTCATAATCAATGGGTTTAACCAAATAATCCAAAGCGCCGATTTTCATCGCCTCGACGGATGATCTCACGTTTCCTGATCCGGTGATGACAACGACAGGAATCGATGCATGATGCTCGTTGATTTTTTTAAAAATGGCCATTCCATCACCATCGGGCAGTACCGTGTCAATAACGATCAAATCCGGCGTTGTTCGTTCGATCGAATGCAGGGCTTTTTCACCGGTCAAATATATTTCTGTTCTGTATCCGCGATTTTCCAGATAGTTTGAGAGTGAGCGTGATTGTATCTCGTCGCCTTCAATAATCGAAATAAGCATAGCGCTAATGCCTCCATCCTACCGAGGAAAAACCATATCAAACTGAGAGCCTTGGGATATATCGCTATAGACATATAGTTGCCCACCCATTTGATTGATAATGTTTTTTGCAATGTACAGCCCGAGACCGAAACCACCCCGTTCTCTCGAACTTTCATTATCGATGATGTAGTACTTTTGAAAGATTCGTTTTAAATCTTCTTTTGGGATTCCTATCCCCTCATCGATAACACTGATTCGCAGGTTCTGACCCTCATCTGTAACGGAGATCGTAACGATTCCGCCATCTCCGGAAAAAGTTACGGCGTTCATTAATATATTGGTCAGGGCTCGGCAGTATCTGTTCTCGTCTCCCTCAAGAATCGCGTGGCTTCGATCTGGAGTTACATCAATCCGGACATTCCTGGAAGTTGCTTGCCGTTGTACTGCTTCGAGGGCTTTTCCAACAACCTTATCAACCGGAAACAATGTTTTCACCGATTCATGTGGAGGAAGATTCATATCGATCATGAACAAATCTCTCAAGTTGTTTAACAGGAGAATCAACCTGTCCGTTTCTGCTCGACACATGGCCATCACATCTTCATAGAGTTTCGGTGATTTTGAAGGAGCTTTCGATGGGAGAATGGAAAGTCCACTTTTTATCGTGGTCAGTGGAGTCCGAATGCGATGCAGCATATTGGAGACAAATTCGGTCTTAATAGTATCGAGAACCTTAAAGGCCGTCATATCTTGGATGAGAATAAGAACTGATTGACCGTGAGGCTCTACGTTCAAGAGGAAGGCATGTATAGTCAGGTTTTTTCCTGCTTCAGTCAGTTCTTCCACGACGGAATCAGTAATACCAGCCTTGATGCTCTTCAGAACGAAAGAAGGAGTCTCCAGCTGCAAAAACGCTCGGATCCGCTCTTCACTGATGACTTTTTTCTCCTTTGCTAAAATCTCTCCGAGATACGAATTTGCATAGATGATCCGATCGTTCATGTCCAAAACGATAACTCCCACGGGAACATGCTCCAGAATTTCCGTGCTTAAACATACCGACTTGACCCTGTTCACATTGACCTCCCTACACCCTTCGACTGATTCCAACCTGAAGCAGAACGTGTTTCAATACTCGAAGCAGAACATCTGATTCGAAGGGCTTGGTTATATAATCAGCAGCACCTGCCAAAAGACTGTTTTCCTTACCCTGGAACAATTCCATCGCAGTAAACACCACCACCGGTATGGAAGCGGTTTCCGGGTTTGATTTCAATTCTTTCAAAACGTCCCACCCATTCATTCCCGGCATCATGATATCGAGAAGTATCAGATCGGGTAATCCGTGTGTTGCTAATTGGAGTCCATCCTGTCCGTTATGTGCGCTCAATGTCCGGTACCCTTCTTTCGACAGAAGCAGTCTGATCGCTTTGACCATCAATATCTCATCGTCAACAACCAATATCGTCTTCATTTATTACCACCCTTAACCTATCGCATAGCTCCACATTCTGAAGTTGCGGTTTTCATCTGAATTCAAAGTCATTCAAACAGGTTTCCAGACAATCTGTTTCTGATTCGCTCTTTATTCCCTTTCTCCGTTTGAGCAAACATGTATCGAGTCCATCGAATTGCATACCTGACCCTAACCTGAGCGTAAACGTCATTCAACCACCATATCTAGGTTAAAATTCTACTACTGCGTTTGTATTCGGTCAATGACATGGAGATTTATCCTTTAGTCGTGATCGGTTCCAGCCATTGGATTCGAAATTACCACGATGATGTTGAATTCAAACACACGTCGTGGCCATTTTTGCCCGTTTGATCAATTGCAATGCGAAGCTATTTGACCCAATGGATTCTTGTTTTATAATGACTTATACTACTATTTAAGGTCGCTTTTATACATTAAGCGCTCAGATTAGATTTTTATTTTTCTGATGAATCCATGTCACATCAATTCTCCATGTCTCCCGGGATTTGTTTTTTGATCATTCTTTGAGATCAGCTATCTTGCCAAATAACGAATCCCGCGACACGTTTTCTATTTGTTCCGCTTCAACCGCCTCCCGTATCAGAACAAACTCGTTGACATGTGCAACAAATGTCTGAAGCAGATCCGGATCAAAATGAGTGGGCATTTCAGTGGTCATAATCCGGACCGATTCGTCGACCGAAAACGGTTCCTTATAGGGTCTTCTGCTCGTCAGAGCATCGAAAACATCAACGATGGCAGCGATTCGACCTGCGATTGGTATATCCTTTCCGGCCAGTCCATAAGGATAACCATTGCCATCCCACTGCTCATGATGAGTCAACGCGATCTCGTGAGCCATCTGCAGAATTTCAGAGTCAGATCCCCCAAGGATTCGAGCTCCGATTGTTGGATGCGCTCGCATGATGACCTTTTCGGACTGTGTTAATGCACCATTTTTCAGCAAGATGCTATCCGGTATACCAATCTTTCCCAAGTCATGCATGGGTGAAGCATACAAAATCAATTCAGCAAACACTTTGTCCAATCCGGCTTTTTCTGCCAACAATGCGCAATATCGACCGATTCGAACAATATGATCTCCCGTGTCTAAATCCCGGAATTCCGCGGCCATCGCAAGGCGTAAGACCGTATCCTGATATGCTTTTTTTAAATTTTGATTGGCCAGTCGTAAGTTACTGATAATACTTGACAGATCCCTTGCATAAAGCCTTAACTGGACATTCGTATCCTGAATCTCGTTCTTTTTTTGGGAATCAATCTGATACATCCGTACCAAATCCTCAGCATATCGAGTCATCTGTGCTTGACTCTCTTCCAGATTCACTCTGTTCTTCCGTTCCGAACGATAGAGCTGCACTATATCCTCAGCATAGCGTCTCAGCTGTAAATTCGCGCATTCCAAGTCCCTGCGCAAATCCTTCACCAGAGAAGATTCATCCTGCGATCCGCTTCGTTCGACCACTCCTACAACCTCTTGTTAAGGATGATCGCCAATTCCGATTACCCCTGACGCTATTCAGGCTGACCAAGGTGCTTTATGGCTAGGTTAATTAACTGCAAGGGGCTAAAAGGTTTTGTTAAATACTCGTCCGCGCCCGCTTGAAAACCCAACAGCTGATCCTCTTCTTCGTCTAGGCCCGTCAGCATGATCACTCGTACCGCATTCATTTCGGGATCACTCTTAATGACCTTTGTCGCTTCCAGCCCATTCGGTCCATCCGGCATTGAAATGTCCATGATAATCAATCCAGGCTTTTCTCGTCGAGCAATTTCAATTGCTTCGTTTCCGTTCGCCGCCTTAAAGATCCGATAATTCTCGACGGATAGAGTCACCTCAACAAGATCCCTGATTTCTTTTTGATCATCAACAATGAGTATTTTCTTCACCTTTACCTCCTTACAATCAAGTGTAACCAATACCTAACATTTTATCAATACACATCTTTATGCATCCCTTCTCCCAATAAACATTATCGTTACGACAACCGCATCCCCCCGGTTTTTATCAATTCGGGTGTAGTCACTCTCCGGTTCCGTACCCATATCACCGGACAGCGGGAATGGCTTTACTCATACGCCTGCCCGTGCGGCAAAACGGGCAATCGGATGCCTCCCCGAATGTGTCGAAGCACCATTGACCGACAACGAAGAGACAAAGTGGAAAAGGTGATGGTGAAGTATCGCCGGATGAAAGCCAGCCAACGGATAAAAACCTATTCCGTGAAGCGGCCAGGGAACACGGCTGGCGTACCAGTATCCTTCAGGTACACGTGTGACCAACTAACCAAGGGAAGTCGGATCATGTGTGCTGGACAAAAAATGTTACGGAACTGGATTAAGATTGACCATAAAAATCAGCATATTCGACGTATGGGTTCTTGCATCGACGATTTCAAAAGCATCGAGAAGATACCAGATACCAATGGGAATCGATACGGTGTTTCTGGATGGATATTCTTGAAACATCGGCTCTCCAACTTCCAGATTGACTCCCGGAATCACCTTTCGCTCCGTTATCACGCGAACAAGCAGCGTATAGTCCATCTGATACGTACTCGGCGTCTCCCCACGGCGAATCTCCGATTCGATGATCAATCCCGGAGATTGTTCCCATGGTACATCACGGATATCAAACCGTCCATCCGCTGCTTTCTCGAAATACTGAGATTCCGTAATAGCCTGGACAGACGTCCGGTTTCCTATAACCTGCATGGAATTCGGCATTGAAAAGATGATTCCCCCGGCTCGTCGAATCGCCTCTTTTAAATCGGCACAGGAGGAATCCAGATTTAAATCCAGTTTATCCGTCCTCGATCCAAGATTCCGGATGACAACGGAGGCATCCAGGAGTTCATTATCCGCCGGATTGGCTGAACGACCGGTTGAGTCGACAGAAAAACACAGTAACTGTGTCTGAACGTTTTCATCCGCTGCCTGAATGCTTAATCCCGAGAAAACCGACAGAACAATCAATGGATAAACAAATAACTTTTTCACTACCTGTCTCCAGATTCGCTCGCCATCGAACTGCCGGCAAGCGATAATGGGTTGATACCTGACCGTTGCTTTGAAAAATATTTTACAGGTGTTTGTGTGTGGTCAAAATACTGCGATTCCTGCGAATTGAGAATGATTACCTGCATCACTGTTTTCGGTTTCTGATATGGTTTCGTAAAAAGAACACAGAAACAAACAACCATTATCAACACCCCCGCCATGGCCAACCGCGGAAAGCACGGGTTCCACCGGCTGGCCTGAACGGCCTCTTCCGGAATCATCCGCTCGGACTCAAGCAGCTGCTTGACCCGGGAATCCAGACCTGCAGAGCAAACAACCAAAGGAAGTTCGCCAAGGAGTCGATGCAGATTACATGTTTTCATTCTGCGCCTCCTCCAGAAGAAAAAGACGAAGTTTACAGATACCCCGTCGATGCCAACTTGCTACAGTGAACATGGATCGTTTATGAATCCTGCTGATTTCTCTAAATGAATACCCCAGAATATCTCTCAGCAAAATCACCTCTTTTTCATTCTCCGTCAACAAGGAGAAAAGTCGGGCCAGATTCTCGTGCTCAATTGCCATCATGTCTTTCTGCATGATATGACTAATATCGACTATCATCGTCTCCGAAACCTGCCTTTTTCTCAATGTATCCACCGCTGCATTCCGAATACATGTCACAACAAAACAACGCAGATGATCCGGTAAGCACTGGTTTTCCCTAACAAATTCAACCAAGACCTGCATCCCGGTATGAACCAAATCCTCGGCCTCATTCGAATCCTGAATCAATGAAACTGCATATCTGAAAAGCCCATCCCTGTTGTTCCGGTAGAAGTTCTCGATTTCGAGTTTCAGGGTACTTTTCACTCTGCATTCACCTAATAGACGTTTGAGACGCACTGTTTTGTGCAAAAAAAATGAGCAGGTCGCGCATCAACCTGCTCATTACACATCAACATAACCGCATTTTCAATCTCATTCCCATCGCCAGACCAGCCACTTCCACGTGATATGAACCCTTTACGATTTTACTGGCAAAGTAACTCTCCGCACACGATGTATCCATGGTTTCCGTAACAACACAACGTCCATTCACAGGGATCACAGAACGGCCCCCAGATGCGTGGACCACTTCCACATCGCCCGATTGTGTAACACCCTGCCGCTTTGGGTCCAAACTCCATGGCGATCTCGAAGTCATACTCGACCGTCCAATGCCATAAGCCCAGCCGCTCATACTGCCATCCCTTCGACGTTTTTCCGGTCATCCCTTCGAGGACAATCCCCGTATCCAGCACACTCGTCAAGCCGTCGACCTTTACTGAAAACCACTTCAAATCACAAAAAACGTGGTTCTTCAGATTCTCCGGCGGCGCAACCGGACCAAACGAGATCAGCATCGAATCCGATGCGGTACTGGTGACAATCACCGCATCATACCCTTCCAGCGATCCCTCCAATATCAACGCGCCCTCATCGCCTTCCTGAACAAATCCGAACATTTCGATCGCTCCCGCGCCTGATGACGCCGACACAACCCCCAATCCTCCGGTGAACACAACACAAATACCCAATAACACAGCAATGACATGGATTCTGAAACACATAATGGCACCTCCCTTATCGTTTACGGTTGATCGATGTTTTTTGAAATAACCCGCTTTATGATATTCTTTCGTTTCTCTTCTTTCAATCATTTTTCATTTACTCCGCCCCAAACCCAGTTCGTCAGTGGTTTAAATGCATCACTGCTAACGATCGTAGACCGGAGCTCAAAACACATTTTTTACTCGCTTTTTGATGTTAATAGTAATTATTAACAATTAATATGACGAAAAAAAAAGAACGGGAAAAAGTAAAAGCAGCATAAAAACCAAAATTGAAATACAAAATTAAAATTGGGATACCCTCGCGGCCAATTCTTAAAAAAACACCGGGTCACTGCACAAAAACCGTCTTCTGAAACGTCTATTAGGTACAAGACCGACGACTCTTCGAGGGGAATGACAGGCATGACAAACACCGAAGTATTAGATCATCTACAGTTAACCCATCGTGACGATCTCGACAATGCCGATCATCAAAAAATGGACCGGGCGGCACGATATATCAACAGCAAAATGGATGATGCAGCCAATGCCCTGATTGATATCGGAAAATACCTGTTGGCGGAGTTCTTTCAGGATGATATCCAGCTGTTTCGCAGCCGCGGTTCCCGGAAATCAGTTTCCCTGCGTAAACTGGCTGACCGAGACGACATTATCCTGTCCTTTTCGTCCCTGTGCAATGCCGTCCATCTGGCTATTCAAGAACGTCGATTCTTCGCCCATAACGGTACGTTCAAACGACTATCCGCCTCTCATAAACTGATCCTTCTTCGTGTTCAAAACGATCACGAAAAAATCCAGTTTGCCAAGAAAACAATCGAAGAAAACCTGTCGGTACGTCAGTTGCGTGCAGAACTTGTCATCCGTGGTATCATTCTTCCCCGAGGACGAACAGCTCACGCAGCTAACCGGAAAAAACGGCTGGCAAAACCCGTCCGGAACATTGTGGATCTCGTCAAACCGGTCTCAGCTCTGATCCGAGCCAACTTCGATGATGTCGACATGAACATAATCCCTTCGTCCGACCGAGTGTTTCTGAAAGAATCAGCGATGCGCGCACGCGATCGTTTAACAGAATTGATTCAGCGTTTATAGGACTTTGTGCACTGTTCAAACGTTTCAACAGTGCCGGATCTGGAAATGGGGGTGAAAAAATGAAACGGTACAAAGTCTGGTTCATCAAACGCCGTTCCTCAGATAATCTATTCAAACAAATCACCCATATCGGTGGTCTAACGGAAGATTTCTACCGGTGGATCATCTCTCTCGATGACGCGATTTCCGGCATCGAAACCGGTCGATGGAGCTTTTATGTTCAACATAACGGATCCCAGGAAAACCTCATCATCGCCCAGACACCCGATGGTCAGAAATATCTGAAATCCGAAACCGAATACGATCGACCCAACACTCTGTTAAATTTACCCACCTTTTCCTGATTTCATGCCGATTCCACATCAGATGTGGTCATTACTTTCCCTTAGACCTGTTATGATTTCACTCCGGATTCCAGGGTGATTGCCTTCCGGTTTCACCCAATTGTCTCTCCTTTTTTTATCGAATACCATTCTTCGTCCCATCTTCGATCAGGATCAAAAAATGGGCTCACTTGAATTTCGCATCCGGCCGACTTATTTTTACTTGGTGAGCTGCTGAGAATTGCTTTTTTACCAAAGGAGATGACGGATGATTGATATCGATCGTCAGATTTGTGCGAATGCGTGGACATCAGATGAAGCGATGGTGAATCACCGGGAGTTGTGTTTGCAGTATCGGGGACGCTTCAGTGCCAGTTCGGATGCCGCAGGAGCGGCGGCATTCATTGAAAAAACGTTAAATCGATACGGTCTGACCAATGCACGCCGAGAGTATTTCGAAATGACCGCCTGGACACGGGGTGGAAAAGCCGTCCTGGAACTGGTGGAACCGCACCGGGCCCGCTTTCCTTGTATTGCCCTGCCATATTCACCCTCCTGCAATGACGAGTTCGATGTCGCCGACGGTGGGATGGGACATCCAGCTGACCTGGCGGAAATTCCCGGTGGCGTATTGGGTAAAGCCGTTCTGATCGACGATAAAAATCCTCCTGCCGGACCCCATCTCCACCGACTGCACAAGTATCTGAATACCCGGCACGCCGGTGCAAGCGCTTTCCTGTTCGTGCAGAACAGCCCGGGGATGCTGTCCCCGACAGGTTCCCTTGCTTTCAACCACAGCGGTCCACTCGATCAGACCATCCCGTCCGTCGGCATTCCCAGCGAAATCGCCGCCGAATTGCGTGAATGGGCGCGCCGGGGAACGCTCCGTATTCGATTGACAATGGATAACTCACTGGCCAGAGGACGGGATTGCAATGTCGTTGCCGATCTGGGAAATCCGGGGACATCAGAAGACATCATCCTCGTTTGCGCGCATTACGATGGCCACGATATTGCCCAGGGAGCCGTCGATAATGCTTCAGGCACCGTTGTCGTCCTCGAAACAGCTCGCCTGCTGGCACCCCTGACCAACCAACTACGCGCATCCCTCCGCTTCGTCCTCTTCGGCTCCGAAGAAATGGGACTCATCGGTTCGCATAGCTTGGCCCGGGCAATGGAACACGATCTCCATCGCATCCGCTTCATCTTCAATCTCGATTGTGTCGGTTCCACCGGCCGACTCGTCATGATGCTCCAGAATTGCCCGGAATGGCTTCCGTTTTTTAAAACACACATCGCCAGCCTTCCTGCAGATGTAGATATCAATACGCATTTTGTGCCGTTCTCCGATCATTTTCCGTTTGTCGTCAGAGGCATCCCCGCCTCCTTTATGGTAACACCGGGAATCGGAGACCGTGGATGGGGGCATACCATTGCCGATACGTTCGAAAAAGTCTCTCAGGAAACCCTGATGCGGGTCAGCATGCATACCGCCCGGCTCATTATGCGGACCTCCCGACTCACGCCATGGCCGCAGAGCAAGAAATCGAGGGAAGATATCATCGCATTACTCGAATCACGCCATATGCGGCCGTTGATGGAACACGAAGGTCACTGGGATTTCTGATCCCGCCGTCGGGCTAGAGCACAGACCATCGATCCGACAACAACAATAACAGCTCCGGCAAACTTCCCCCAGGTCAGGTTTTCCGGCTCCACATACCCCGGAAATCGCTGCTGGGCAACCAGCATCAATAATAATGTCATGACCGGAATCACAGCCAAAACCGCGCTCACCCGAGAAGCATCCCAATGATCAAGCGCTTCCGAAAAGCAGCCGTAGGCAACCACAGTGTTGAACCCGGCAAACAAAACCAACCCAATACGGGGACCATCCAGCGACATGATCGCCGCCGGCCGGGCTCCCCAATAAAGCAACACCGCACCGCTGATGTAGATAACAGCAACAATCTGACGGGACGTATACGACACAAGAAGCTGCTTCTGAGCCAGGGCATACAGCGTCCAGCACAATGCAGCAAGAATAATCAGAGCGGCCCCGGTCATAAATTGACGGGTCATCGATCGAATCTGCGACAGCTCCGGATAGAAAAAAAGCGCCATGCCCAACAGTAAAACACCCAGACCCAGCCACTGGATCCGGGAAAAGGGTTCACGAAAAACGATCAATCCTCCAGCCAAAAGAAAGACAGGAGCCAGTTGAATGAAAACCGTGGCGGCAACCGGTTGAAGATAGGACAATCCCAGGACATAGATCGTGTGATTGGCAATGAGCCCCAGAATGGCGGCCAACCAGAGCAACAGGTGACGACCTGCCGGTACCCGGAAGGACGATTGTCGAGTGAATGCCTGCCCAATACCGAAAAAAACCGCTGCCAGAATAAACCGATACCAGGTCATCGTAATCGGATCGAGACGCTGAAGCACACTCTTCAACGTGATGGGTAGAATCGCCCACATCAAGCTGGTCACCATAGCCAGGGTAAAACCTTTCCGGCGATTGATCGTGGCACGATGAAGCATCATGAATATCTCCTTCGCTTTCCCGGATCGGGTACGGGACAAACCACTGTCCTCCGCCGGCAATCGGTGGTACCACCGCTCGGTGGGTCATAGCATAGTGTGATCAAGGATAAAAGTTGCAAATGGCACCGGAATGCGTTGAAAATGGTTGTAGACTGGAAACGGATGGTGGAGGAGGAGGGCACAGTGAAATCGGGGAAGAGACCGGAAATCAAGCTGTGGCGCGTGGCAATCGAAGTGTTTGTGTGGCTTTTCTTGTTCCAGTTTGTGCTCGCGGCCACATTGTCGATCGGCTATGTGCTGGAAGGCAATGCATCCGAAATGGGTCGGCGGCAGGTTCTGCAGTTTCCCAATCACCGCTATCTGGCATGGACCGGATTATGCACGCTGGTGATCACGATGCCTTTCGCCGGATGGATCGGTACCCTTGCGATTCGAAATCACCCGCTGGTTAAGCGGATGCTGAAAGAAGGGTGGACCCCCATCATAGTCGGCTTTGCCGGCGGCCTGTTGCTGGCGGTGTTCTCGGTTTGTCTTGTGATCCTGTTGGGATATGGACGTATCGAAGCCGGTCCATTGCGCCTGGCACCCCCCGAATTGGCGGCATCGATCCTCGGTTACGGCCTTGTCATGCTTGTCGTCGGATACTATGAAGAACTGCTGTTTCGCGGCCTGTTGATGATCGAATCCATCAGACGGTTGCGAAACCGTGAAGCCGGGATCACGCTGACAGGGCTGCTGTTCGGACTGATGCACACAGTCAATATCGACGGCACTCCGATGGAACATGTCCGGATTGTTGTTTCCGGTATCCTCTTCTCATGGCTGCTCGCCGTTGTGATGCTGCGCTTCCGATCGCTCCGGGCAGCGATGGGCCTTCATGCCGGCTGGAATTACGGTCTGGCAGGGCTGATGGGATGCGTCGTGAGCGGTCACCCGGCCAACTTCACGATCTTTCGTACGAACGTGTCCGGCCCGGCCTGGGTGAGTGGAGACTCGTTTGGGCTGGAAACATCTCTGCTCGTCCAGTTCATCGTTCTGCTGATAACTGTGCTTCTCTGGCGAAAAACGGATTTTCTCCTGGCCACCGGCGACAACGATGAATCGGACTAAACCGGTCAAGACAATTGAAGGCGACGCGTTCTACGAAGAGACGATTCGGAAAAGTCGGTTTTTGGCATGGGCAACCCGGATTGATTCAGTGGATGCGGCCGCAGCGTTTCTGGATTCGGCACGCCGGCCCGATGCATCGCACAACTGCTGGGCATACCGGTTCGGTCCGGTGTATCGGTTCAGTGATGATGGAGAGCCGGGGGGGACGGCGGGACGTCCGATATACATGGCTATAGATAGTCAGGAAATGGATTGTATTGCGGTCATGGTCACGCGGTATTTCGGCGGGATCAAACTGGGAGTCGGCGGCTTGGCCCGCGCGTACGGCGGTGTGGCGGCCCGGTGTCTGGGATCCGCCGTCATTCTAATTATCCGGGAACAGATCACGTGCGATATTGCGGTTCCATTCGATCGAACCGGCCCAATGTATACCGTGCTGGATCACTTCGTGGATGTCCAGCGTTTGGACGAATCGTACAGCCCATCCGGCCATCATTTCCGGCTTCAGATAGATGCCGACCGCTTTGATTCATTCCGCTGTGCCGTCATCGAAGCCACAGCCGGCCGAGCAACCATTGAAATCCTGCCTCAGGATCCGGATGCTCCGATTACCATTCCTCCCTGATACGTTCAAAATATGCCATGGGATGCGCACAAGCCGGACACGCCTTCAGCGGCTCTTTTCCAGAGTGTGTATATCCACACTTCCGACACGTCCAAACAACGTCCTGGCTCCGCCGGAAAATCATCCCAGCCTCCACCATTCCGGCCAGTTTCAGATACCGTTGTTCATGATGCCGTTCCGATATGCAGACGTGTTCATACAGTTTGGCCACGGCTTCAAAACCCTCTTCACGAGCAATCCGCGCAAACGCAGGATACAGCTCCGACCATTCCTCGTTTTCACCCGCCGCCGCAGAGGTGAGATTTTCCAGCGTCGTTCCGACCTTCCCCGCCGGATACATCGCGGTGATCTCCACCATACCTCCCTCCAAAAACTCGAACATTCGTTTTGCATGCTGCTGTTCATGCAGTGCCGTCTCTTCAAAAATCGCCGCAATCTGCTCAAATCCTTCCTTCTTGGCCTGCTTGGCAAACATATCGTATCGATTGCGAGCCTGAGATTCTCCCGCAAAACTTTTCAGCAGATTCTGTTCCGTTCGTGTCCCTTGAATACCTTTCATGTTCCGATCTCCTTCCTTTCACAGACGCATCCGGATGTTCGTCCGGTAAGTTAATACGCGTGCTCGTTATCCAAATCCGCTTCCGTCAATCGATGACTCATCAGGCGATATGCGAAAGCCTGATACGCAATCACCGTCGGGATAACCACGATGACCACGCCCAACATGATTTTCAGCGTGAGGGGTGTCGAGGCGGCATTACTGATCGTCCGGCTGAAAGAGGCATCCAGAGTGGACGGCAGCATGGCGGGATATATGCCCGCCAATCCGAAGAAAGTCAATCCGGCCAGATTGACACCGGATGCCGCCCAAGCACCCCATGGCCGATGACCCATCCAGCGGCGGCACACGATCAGGGAACCCACACAAAGAGCAGGGATCACTAGTAAAACTGGATGCGCCCGATAGTTTGCCGGCAGTCCGGTCATTCCCGCCGAAGCCCCCACGGCGGCAACGACCAGGACCAGTGAAGAAACCCATAACCGCTGGGCCGTTCGGATCGCTCGTTCATATAAATCGCCGGTCGTCCGGATCGCGAGATACAATGCGCCATGCATCGCAAACAACGATAAAAACAGGATGCCCCCGAGCAAACCATACGGGTTCAACAACGTGAATAGACTGCCCTGCATGACACCGTCCGCATCGATGGGAATCCCACGAAAAACATTGAAAAATGCCACACCAAACAGAATGGAACCCGCACTGCTTGAGACAAACAACGCGCGATCCCAAAACCGTCTCCACGCATCCGATTCACCCTTGGACCGAAACTCCATGGCAACGCCGCGGAATATCAGGCACAAAAGAACCAGCATCAGGGCCGAATACATGGCACTGAACAATGTGGCATACGTGCCGGGAAAAGCGGCAAACGTGACCCCTCCCGCCGTGATCAGCCAGACTTCGTTTCCATCCCAGAAGGGACCCATCGCATTCATCATGATCCGTCGATCAGTCTGCGTTTTTCCTATCCATGGCAATAGGGTACCAATCCCCAGATCGAATCCGTCCAGGATGAAGTATATGGCCCATAAAACACCCCACAATAAAAACCAGATCGTTTGCAGAGTCATTGTTTAATTCCTCATTTCACTGCCGTACCGGGGGAGCCGGAAGCGGGTCTGGCGGATCGCTTTGATTCGACCGGCGGTTCCGGACCTTTTCTGGCGATGGAGTAAATCAGCCGGAAGTCAAGCAGTCCCAGAATTCCATAGACCAGGACAAAGCCGATGAGTGAGATCCACACATCCGGTAATGGAACGGTGGAGACGGCATCGGTTGTGCGCATCAGTCCGTAGACAATCCATGGTTGACGTCCGACCTCCGTGACGATCCAGCCGGTTTCAAGTGCGATATACGGCAGGGGAATCGCCCACATCATGATTTTCAGATAGCGTGGATGGTTTTCGAGGTTGTTCCGGAATCGCCAGCCGATCACCGTCAGGATGATGAACAACGTTCCCAGTCCCACCATGATCCGGAACGA
>JAFGMN010000164.1 GCA_016927515.1 candidate division CSSED10-310 bacterium
CCCAGCGGGCACAGGTAGCGACACCAGGCCATGGGTACCAGAACGACACCGGCCAGGATGATCCCGATAATCAGATAACTCCATCCCATCACATCGTGACCGTGAAAACTAAACAATACGTAGTACGGATCGACACTGCGGAACACCAATTCGCCCGTTCGATACGTTAGATACAAAATGGTGGCCAGAACCGGAATCCGGAGAAACCGAAGCGCTCGGTCCCAGCGCCGGGACGGCAGATGGTGTAGACGTGTGTTCCGGAAGAGGCGGAAAAAACCTTCCGACAGGGTGCCGACCGGGCAGATCCAACTGCAGAAAACACGTCGGCAAAGCAGTGTCAGGGCGACGAGCGCGAAAAACAAAACCAGGTTGCGTTCGCCGGTAGCACATGTGAATTGCTTGTTAGTGAACAACGACAGCATGCTTTCCAGACCGCCGAACGGGCAGAACGTTTCGACCGTAATCAGGCTCCAGCCCATGGCATGTCTAAACCCGGCTGTTGCCGCCGCAACGAGGAACCCGATTTGAAAAAGACGTCTGACCGTTGTCATGAATCCCCCCAAAACCAAATCTGTAAATGTAACGGATGTCCCGCTGCATGTCCATCCTGAGCAGGAATAAATTTACTTTTCCGATGCAAAGGAATACAACGAGTCAGGCTTCTGGAAATCAGGTCGGAAAACCGGGTTGGGGATGCATGGAGAATATTAATGTCGCCAGATACGATCGGTAAACTACTGGCGCTGACGTGCGCGTTTGTCTGGGCCTTTGCCGTGATCTTGTTCAAACGTTCCGGTGAAACGATGTCACCTCTTGCCCTAAATCTCTACAAAACCAGCATTGCAGGGCTGACCATTTTTCCTCTCTGGTTGTTAACGGAGCCGGAGCTGATACCGTCAACGCTGTCATCAGCGGATCTCGGATTACTGGCAATCAGTGGAATCCTGGGAATCACCATTGCGGACTCGCTGTTTTTTTTCTGCCTCAACCGGGTCGGAGCGGGTTACTATGCCATCTTGGATTGCATCTACAGCCCCAGTATGATCGCGTTGTCCTGGCTGATGCTGGATGAACCGTTTTCGCTGCGTCATGTGGCAGGTGCCGGCCTGGTGATTTCAGGGGTTCTACTGGTCTCTTTCGATCAGAAAACCGTGCGACGATTGCCAGTGAAAATTTGGATCCAGGGCGCTTCTGCCGGGCTTGCCGGGATTCTTCTGATGGTATTCAGCATTATTCTTGTCAAACCGCTTCTCGATACCCATTCCGCCGTTCTTATTGTGGAATGCCGCATGCTGCCGGCCATTGTCGGTCTACACCTCATCGCCCTATTCCGAAAAGAGCGGTGGCAGTTATATCGCTCCTTGATCCGGAAGCGAGCATTTATTCTGGCTCTTCCCGGCACACTTCTGGGTAACGTCATTTCCATGCTGACGTGGGTAGCCGCCTTTAAATACACCGACCTGGGATCCGCCTCCATACTCAATCAGACCAGCGTCATCTTTGTCGTCATCCTCGCCGCGATTTTCTTGAAAGAAACCCTGGACCGCCAGCGGATCATCGCAACGATCCTGGGATTCGCCGGCTCCGTCGTGATCCTCGGCGGCTGCCTCTAACCCGGGCCTGTCTCCCCC
This sequence comes from candidate division CSSED10-310 bacterium, assembly GCA_016927515.1. Classification (GTDB taxonomy): domain Bacteria; phylum CSSED10-310; class CSSED10-310; order CSSED10-310; family CSSED10-310; genus JAFGMN01. The sequence goes on from JAFGMN010000164.1 coordinate 1,632, forward strand.
GATTGCCAAGCGCACGTGATTCGTTTATCTTTGCATTATGAAAACGGCAGCCGATGCAATGGGATAATACGGAGTGGAGTTCGGCGTGACCGGATTCCATTCAAGCAGTGCATCGGGTGATGGGCCGTGAGCACCCAAAGGGATCATGCTGTGACCGGAATGACATCAAACCATTATGTGAAGGACTTTCGGTGGGAGAACAGGGTGCCGTATCGCAAAGGGAGCCGTGTATGGAAAGTTTACTGAGCATGATGAAAAAGAACCGGTGGAATCGCCAATTCTCATCGGAAAAAGTTCCGGCAGGGGTTGTCGATAAGATTCTGGAAGCGGGGAGTGCTGCGCCGTCAGGTGTCGTAAATGGTGTCCATATTTATGTTGTGGATGCTGCCGAAAAACGGAAGGCGTTCCATCAGATTTGCGTTGAAACGGAAGAGGAGTGGATGCTGTCCCAACCGGAAAGCGTTCAACGTCGTATCACCAGTTCACCGGATTTCGATCCGACGCTGGCATTTTTGAAAACCGCACCACTCCTGCTGGTGATCAGCACCCGGCCACGAGACCCGGAAGTGCCGTATGCCGTGGAATCCGCATTTATGGCCGTCGGATATATGCTGGTCATGGTCAAAGGACTCGGTCTGATCTGTGCACCATTCGCTCCCAGTATCCTGCATCAGAAAGACGTCGAACGGCTCAACAGCATTCTACGGACACCGATGGGAGAAAGCATCCAGGTGATACTGCCCATCGGCTACGCCGAGAAACCCGACGATCTCCCACGCGATAAACCGGCTCCCAACGTGTTTCACAATGAGTTCGGAAACAAGTATGTTTCCGGTGCATCCCATTAATTTAGAAGGAGGTGTTTCCATGAAACATGTGTTGTGCTTGCTTTGTATCGTCTGTATGGCTACCGGAACCCAGGCTGTTGTGTATTTTACAATCGCTCCCGGAAGCGGGTATTCGGAACCACTTTCCAATGGCGACATCATTGAAGTCGATGTGACAACCCAACCGGCATCCGCCGGCGAAAGTCTGTCCGATAGCTGGTGGACTCTTTACTATAACTCCATCGAACTGGGCGAACTGTATACATCATACGGTGCCTTCGATCTCGATGTTTCCGGAAATCTAGTCGGCAGCGACAGCCTGACGGTGGGTGGATACACTGCCGCAAACCGGGTCCGCCTCCACGTCACCACCGTCCTGATCCCCCCACCACGGCATTCCTATTCCACTAACTATCTCGAAGTCCTCCCAACCTCCCCCATGACACCATCCACGTCAACCTGGGGACTCATCGTTCTGCTCCTGGCCGTTCCCGTGATCATCCTTTGGCGACAATAATGCAACGACGGACCATCATCACACTGACCGTCCTCATCATCGCTGCCGGCAGTATCTGGGGATGGGATCATTACCGGTACGGTTTGCCGGGTATCCCACCACCGGCCGATCCGCGTGCGCAGACTGGACTACCCATCATCGCCGTGACCTGCCCGAACCATGTGCGCATCGCAGCGGAAGTCGTGACGACACCCCGTCAACAGCAGAAAGGGCTGATGTACCGGGAAACCATCGCTCCACGGACGGGGATGATGTTTATCTACGAAGAAGAAAAGTATCAACAGATATGGATGAAGAACGTGCGGGTTCCATTGGATATCGTGTTCCTGAATGCAGACAAGGTGATCACGCACATTGAAAAACACCTTTCAGCGCCAGCTCCTGATACGCCCGATGAATCAATCCCCAAAACAACGGGATACGGGCGCTATGTCCTGGAACTGGGAGCGGGTGAAGCGGACCGGCTGGGATTGGCTAAGGGAATGCGCCTGGCTTTCGAGCGGTGAATCAGGAGGATAAACTCATGGCGGTATTGACGTATCGGGACCGGAAAATTGATTTGCAACCGTATTTTGAGGGTTTCCCGTATATGGGATTCATGTGCGCGGACAGTCTCAATCAGCTTTACTATTTCCATCGGGGTGAGAAGGTTACCCTGTACCGGACGCCGCTGGTTCCAGACCCGACCCTTGCGGCGGGGGAAAAGGTCAGCGATCTGGATTTCAACCTGTTTTCCGCATCCGGGTTCCAGTTCGATCCAGAAGATGGGTATGCCTATTTCACTGGAGATGAGCGGAACGATGAAGCTTTCAATGTCTATCGACTGGACCTGGCGACCGGGGATCGGGAAAAGTTGACAGACGAAGAGTACATCTATGCCAAGCATTTTTTCCGGGAGGATCGTGAGATTGCGTTCATCGCACGCAGAAAAAGGCCATCCCGTATGGAATCGTTTCTACGGGTATTGCATTTGGACACCGGCGACATCCGGACGCTTGCTCAGGACGATCCCGAATGGACTTTTTCCTGGACATCGATCGTAAAACGGCCCGGCACGGGGGAGTATATCTTTGCATTGAATCAGCGAAACGACCGGAACCGGTCGAACATCATGATGTTCGATCCGGCGACAGGGAATCGGACGATTCTGCTTCCGGAAGGAGTCAAGCGATCGATGTTCGCTATTCACAGCCGGCTTCTCGACGACAACACGCTGGTGTTCCTATCCGATGAGAGCGGGTATTTAAATGTGTATACGATAAACCTCGATACAAAAGTCGTTCAGGCGGTGACGCGATGGACGGAAGCGCCGGTTGGATCGTTCGAGATTTTCCCGGTGGATGGGCGCAACCGGGTTTTCGTCACGCGGGAAACACCGGTGAAGTCGGAGTTGTATGTGTTTGATCCGTTTTCCGGTGAGTGTCTGCATTCCGAGGAGATCCAGGCCAAGTTCGGTATTGTTTCGTTGGATTATACCCGGTTGTTCGCTCATGAGATGAGTGTGAATGATCCGCTGACGTTTTGGGAGTTGGTTCCGGGTTTTGATTGCGGTCGCTTCGTATTGAAGAAGATTCCGTTCATTCAGTATCCATCGGAGTTGTTATCGCGGATCATTCATGGACAGGCGGAAGCGATCCGATATCCGACCTTCGATCGGGACGAGGCAACCGGTGAAACCCGTCAGATTCATGCATTTCTTTTTGTACCGGACAAATTGCCTGTAGAAGCGCAGGAACGCCGGGCGGTCATTACGGCCTTTTATGGGGGTGACAACCGATTCAATAAGGAATACGAGATTCTTCTGCAGGCCGGATTTATTGTGATGAGTCCGGCAGTCAGGGGATCGTGGGGTTTCGGTGCGGATTTCTATTCACTGAATGACCGGGATCTGGGTGGCAATGAGATCATCGACCTGATTTACGGGGCGCGGTTTCTTTGCCGTCGATTCGGTCTGGCGGAGCATCAGATTGGGTTAAGCGGTGGCAGTCACGGGGGATATTGCGCAATGCGGGGATTAACTTATCCCGATGGTGTCAACGGCCAGCACGAACATTTTGATTTCGGGTTCGCAATCGCTTCGTTCGGAATCAGCAATATCATCGATTATTATCATACCTGCAACATTCCGGACTGGGTCTTGCAAAAGGCGGGCAATCCGGACACAGAATCTGAGATGTTGATGGATCGGTCGCCGGTAAACCACGCAGATAAAGCCACCGGAAAACTTCTGCTCATCCACGGGGAAAACGACAACCGGGTGCCGGTGGATCAGAGTCGGCAGATGGCTGCTGCAATGGATCGAGCAGGGAAATCCTACACGTATGTTGAGATTCCCGGTCAGGGCCATGGCTGGAAAGGGTTGAAGGAAAACGAGATCTATTTCCGGACCGTGTTCGATTTCCTCGCCGGTGTGTGAATTCAAGCGTGTCGAGTGTCGGTCAAATTCCATCGTCGTGATGGTCAGCCCACGAGTGCTGTTTACATGCGGGACTGGACCCAGTCCGGTAGCGCTTTCGGGGGGGTGAGGTAGCCGATTGCCTGAAGTTCCTTGACGGCATCCAAATGGTGAAATCCAACCTTCCCCGCATACAGGGCTTGAATCTCTGGGCGTGTCGGAGCTGAAAAGAACTCCCGGATCCGATGCAGACCGGCAAGATATGTGTAATCCTTGGTATAGGAACCCGGTTCAGACGTATCGGCGATTCCGAGTTTTGCACGTTGCGCGATGTCGAATGCCATATCGACATCAAAGTAATCCCGAACGGTCAGGTATACATCCCAGAATGAACCGTTCAGGGCGGCTTCTACCCCCAGAACGCGGCCGGAAATGCGGTATACCGTATCATCACTGAGAGCTCCGGCCATTTCCTCGGAATACTCCGCCAACCCTTCTTCGGTAAATTGATAGGCAGGCAACCCCCGGCCGAATATCTTCAGTGGCTGGGCATACCCGTTTTCGCTGCGAAGCACATGGCAACCAATTTCATGGACGACCAACATCGTCACAAGCGATTCATGAAACAGAACGTCCGACCGGATCCAAAACTCCTTTACCAGGTTGTCCACAGCGGCCTTAGCTCCGAAATCATCCTTTACGATCACCTTCCAGTCGAAACCATACCCCTTCATCGCCTCCCGGCAAATGACGGCCAATTCCTCGGCATTGTAAATGCGTCCCGGTCGGGTCCCATTGTATGCCGCCTGATCGGGCTGAAACGTTGTCAGGTTCTGCCGGGCCACTGCTTGCAACGCTGCCGATGGCCGTCCATACATCGCTAAACTGCCCCGGGTAATCACTGATCCACGATGCGTCTTCGCTCCATCAATCTCCCCCAACCGGCACGTCACCGCTTCATGAAAAATACTTTCGACCGGGTCTGTCAGGTCCAACTCATCACGGAATGCCATCAACTCGTCTTCATGTACATCCGGCAACGACGCATACGTAAACAAAGGATTGTAAACCCGGCCATCCGATACCGCCGCCTTGAACGCTCGCAATTCCATTGTCCGATTCGTCGGCGATAAATAATTGTCGAGGTCGATGTCCCCCTGTAACTCCATGAATCGCCGATCCAACTCCTGCCACCGCACGTGTTTTCGATCCATGTCCCCTCCTCTGGTTCGCAATTTTCTGCGACATCCATCATCCGTTACGTTGCACCTCCCGTTTGCCCGGGAGAACGGCGAACATAGTAAACTCGTGGCTGGAAAGCAATACGGTTACCGATCCATTTTTTTCTCCTGTGCGTCACATCCCCGATTGTTTAGCATATCTTTTCAGTGTGTAACATTACAGCGTCTCCGGCACCTGTCGGTTATCCGGTGTTTTTGCATGATGTTGGACGAGGCTGTGAGTTGGGACCAGGAAATGCAGTGATCAGAGGAGGAAATATGGGCTTTCGTTTCAGGCATTTGATCGGGTTCACCGTCATTGGTTTATGGTTTGTCGGTGCCGCGGTGCTGACGCACGCTGCGCAGACACAGGGACCGCTGTCTCCGGGCGAGCAGCTTCCCTTTGAAGCGGATGATTCTCTGGAGGATATCCGTTTCAAGATCGATTACAACGGATTTGATTTTGACGTCGAACACAACTGGGTATTCGACATGACCGCCGAGGAAAAGAAGGCGTTCTTATCCCGTCGGATGCCAGCGGTGGTCAACGAGCAATCCACCGACATGGGACCGGTGGCGAAATATGTGGGTCAGTTCGATCTACCCACATCATTTGACTGGCGTAACATCAACGGGCACAGCTACATCGGACCGGTCCGGCAGCAAGGTTCCTGTGGATCCTGTTACAGTTTCGGGGCCAACGCCGCTGCCGAGGGCACCTATAATGTTGCAAACGGTCGGTATGACGGCAACTGCGTCGATTTTTCCGAGTCGTATATCATTTGGTGTCTGGGTCGGTTGAGTCAATACAGCAGCCATTTTTTCGGGTGTGGTGGAGCCGATTACGATTACATGGAGCTTGAGGCGTTATGCAATGAAGGGGTGACGTATGAGGCGAATTTCCCGTATCAGCAGACCGATCCGGGAAGTTGTACGCATTGGGGAGACCCGACCGTTTCATTTCAAAGCTGGCATCGGGTGTCGTGCAACGACATCGATGCCATTAAAACGGCCATCATGACCTATGGTGTCGTCGATGCGGCAGTTTATGTTGACAGTGCATTTGAGGCATACAGCACAGGGATCTATTCGAACTCAAGCACGTCCTGTAGCTCCAGTCCGTGTTACAATACAACCACCAATCATGCCATCTCGCTGGTCGGCTGGAACGATAACGGCGGTAACGGGTACTGGATTTTAAGAAACAGCTGGGGAAGCTCCTGGGGTGAAGACGGCTACATGCGCATCAGTTACCAGGCAGCACGCGTCGCCTGCGCCGTCTGTTACCTGGTTTACGGCGCGGCCCAACCGACACCCACACCGGCTGCGACCAACACACCGGCCCCGGGTGTTGCCGGTGATACATGCAC
>JAFGMN010000165.1 GCA_016927515.1 candidate division CSSED10-310 bacterium
CAGCGCTGCTTCCAGTGCGTCATCCGTTTCCGCCGCCACTGCCGCTACGCGTTCACCAACAAACCGGACTTTCCGGTTAAACATCAGCGTATCGTATGGTGACGGTTCCGGAAAGCCTTGCCCCGCCGTCGTATGCAGCACGTGTGGTGTGTTGAAATGATGCACGATCGCATGCACACCGGGAACGCGTTCCGCCTCAGCAGTATCGATATCGACGATCCGGGCATGGGCATGGGGACTGCGCAGACACCGGGCGATGAGCTGACCGGGCAGACACACATCGTCGGTGAACGATCGTCGGCCCGTGGCCAAACCAATCGCGTCCTGCTTACGCACCGAATGATTCACTACTCTGAACGTCTTATTCGCCATCGCTTTGCCTCCGCCAGATTATTCAATGTATCCCAGTTTCCTGAGCTGCTCCATCAACCGATCCTCGCCACTCTCTTCCTCCCGGGCGCGAAGCATCACGGGAATCTGCCGCTGATCACAATTCCGGCGCAGCTCCGGAGCAGACATGCCGATAAAGGCCGATAACGCCTGCCGCAACTCCGCCGCCTTTTCCGGAAATGTCCCAGCCAAATTCATCGTCTCCTCTTCATCCTGACTCATCCGATACAACTCGTCCAGCGATTCATTCTCCCGCAAAATAATCTTCCATTCCGCATCCGTCCGGAATGCCCGTGCCCCCGTTTCGCTTAACCGGTGCCGGGACCGGCTCAGCATCGATCGTGCCGCTACCGGAGGGATGAGGGATGTCCCTGAACCCGCCGGACCCGGAGACTGCCCCAGCATGTCGAGAATCGTCGGCAGAATATCAATGGTTTCCACCGCGCCATCCAGCAGAAATCCCCGGTCAACCGGCGGATACAGCACCAATGGCACGCGAAGCTGCACATCATACAGTTCCCGGTGACCGACATACAGCCGCTCCCCCAGACTTTCACCGTGATCCGACATGACCACCACAACGGTGTCCTCCAGCCGTCCCCGGGCTGCCAGAGCCGACCACAGCCGCATCATATCCGCGTCCGTGCGGCGTACACCACCGTCATATCGGCGGGAAATCCACTCGAATCCCCCCCGATCCAGCGCCAGCCGGTTCCAGTAATCCTGACCGAAATCAGCGCCGAGGTGATACGGCGGTTCACCCTCCGGAAGGAACATGTCCGCGAAGGGATCCGGCGGAGTATACGGGTAATGGACATCGTAGGTATGCAGGAACAAAAAGAACGGACCGTCGGTGCACGCGTCCATCCATTGCATGCCGCGGTCCATGACCGGGATGAATCCACCGCCGGAATCGTCATATACATCGAACCCCGGTCCGTTGCCGTACTGCTCATTCATTAACCCGCCGTCGGTAAAAGCGGCCGTCGAATACCCTCTGCCGGAGAGAATGCCTGCCAGGGTGGCTTCGGCACGCGCCGGACCCGGATCGAGCTGATACACATAGCGACCGGTAAAGATGGCCCGGTGCGACAAAATGGTGGATGGATTCTGCGCCAGCACGTCCACCACGGTCAACGCCCGTCTCGACAGGGCATCGATGAATGGCGACGTTCCAAGGGGATGGCCGTAACACCCCAACCGGTCCGCCCGTAGCGTATCCAGCGAAACGAGCACCAGGTTCCGGGATCTGGACGAAGCAGGGGCAGCAGCAGTCCTCCCGTCACCGCCGGGCCGGTCGCAGGCCGCCAGACCCACGGTACCCGCAACGATGACGACAACACCCAGCAGCCATCGAACGGATTTTTCAATCATCGGTGAACGAATCCCATCCATGCCCGTTTCTATAACACAGCCGGAAACAGCGCTCAATTCACCGGCATATCCACTGGTAAAATGACTCCCGGCGTGTCACGCATAGGGATAGACAATGAACATCAGCAATGAAACAACCGCCAGCACCCATGTGCCGGCTCCAACCTCGCGGCCACGCCCCGCCAGCACTTTGATTGCCGGATACGTCACGAAACCCGCCGTGCAGCCGATCCCGATATTGTATGTGAAACTCATCAAAACGATGACGACGAACGCCGGTATCAATTCCGTCAGATCGGAAAAATCGATGCGCCGCACGGAGTCCATCATCAGCACACCGACGATGATCAGTGCCGGGCCGTACGCGCACGTGGGAATCGCGGTCAGGAGAGGTGTAAAAAACAGCGCCAGTAAAAACAGCAGCCCGGTGGTTAGCGCTGTCAACCCGGTTCGTCCACCTTCTTCGATGCCTGCCGCCGATTCGATAAACGTACCGGTGGTGGTCGTCCCGAAGCAAGCACCGGTCACCGTAGCAACGGCATCGGCCATCATCGGTCGCTCGATCTGCGGAAGATTGCCGTTTTCGTCCAGCAGACCCGCCCGTGCGCTGACACCGATGACCGTACCCATCGTATCGACAAAATCCATGATAAAAATGGTCAGAAATACTGGAAGGAACGCCGCGGACATCACTTCTGCGAACCTGAACTGCATAAAAATGGGGGCAATGGATGGCGGTAGACTAAAGAATCCGGTGGGCAGGGAAACCGTGGGCAAGAACGGTACCGGTCCGGTATCAAGCAGCTTCAGAATAAATGCGCATGCGGTCGTCCCGAGAATACCGATCATGATGGCACCCGTAACCTTGCGGATGATCAGGACCGCCATCAGAATGAATGCTGCGATAGCCAGCATGGATTCGGGGGCAAGAAGATTACCGATAGTCAGGGGCACGTCGGGAGCGGGATGTTTCAGCACAATGCCGGTATCCATCAGACCGATCAACGTCAGGAACAGGCCGATCCCGACAACAAATGAAAATTTCAAATTTTTAGGCACGGCGTTGGCAAGCCAGACCCGCAACCGGAAAGCAGTAATTAGCACAAAGAGGATTCCGCCGATGAATACGGCGGTGATGCCTGCTTGCCACGATGCATTCATTCCCAGCACGACGGTGAATGCGATAAACGCGTTTTCCCCCATGTATGGTGCGATAGCAAACGGTCGATTGGCATAAAAAGCCATCATTAGACATCCCACCGCCGAGGCCAGAATCGTGGCCACCGTGCTCGGTCCGACAGGAATTCCGGCATTCGACAAGATGCCCGGATTCACCACAATGATGTAGGACATAGTCAGAAATGTCGTAATGCCAGCGATGATTTCCGTGCGCACCGTCGTTCCATGCGCTTTTAACTGGAAAATCCTCTCCATGATCGGCCCTCCCCGGTTGTGCTCCTCGACAGGTTCTCGGGTCGTTTTTTTTCAACGTGACGGTATTTTATCATTTTATGCCCAAACGACCAAGCATGGATTGAACATTCCGGCAACAGGCGCGTATGCTAGTAACAGGGTGGTGACCGCAACAGCACACGACACGCACCGTCCAGACCGCGAGGAGACATATGAAGCAAACGTTGTTCATGGGAATTGCCGGGGTGATCGGACTCATCCTCGGTGTATGGTGGCCGCAATCCGACTTGCGGCTGGCCCGAAATCAGATCGATGAAATGAAACAGGAACTGGCTTCGCGATCAAAACGAGCGATGATACCGGAAATGGCCCGCATGATCGCAATGCCCGATCCACGGGCGGGCCGGGCTTCAGTGGATTCCACACCGCTGGATTCAAACCCGAATGCCGTTCCGGCTCGCCGGACGCCGACACCGCATCCGCTCTACACAGGTGAACCGGACAATGCCGAGAGGAAACCTGATCCGGGGGAGCAGTTCGCAGAAGAAATGTCCCGCGCATTCGAAGAATCCGATTCAGCGGAGGATGCATTGGAAACGATGGCGGACCTCTGGCACACCCGCCAGGATCTGGCGCGGAAAAGTCTTGTTGATAAATTGGGACTCAGCGATACCGAACTGGCGGATTTTGATGCGGCAATGGAAGAGATGAACGATGCCCTCGGACACCGCTTCGAAGATTTCGCCGACCGATTTGAGGCATTCAGCGAAAATCAGGAACCCTCTCCCGAAGATGCCTTCCGTATGGCTCATGACTTTACCGGCGTTTTCGTCGACACCTATGACGCGATGGATGATACACTGCCGTACGGCTGGCGCGAGGACACGCCGGATCTTGATCTCACAGCATTTATCGATCCCTACATCTTTAAACCGCTGCTTGATCTCGACGATGAATGGACGGGACCATGAATCGCGAATGGACGGACTTCCGGCTCATTGCCACCCACGATATCCGGGACGCACTGCGCAGCCGGCGGTTGATCGTATGGCTGGTGCTCTATCTGTGCATCGCCATCGGTGGCACGGTTATTTTTTGCCAGGTGCTCCGCGTCGTCGAAAAGGAAATCGCCCGGGTTGTTGCAGTGGATACACCGGATAAAGCCGGAGCAGTCACCGATTCGATCCAGAAAAGCGAAAATTTCAAAGGAATCGTCAACAATCTCATCGAAGATGACAGCCTGGCCAACCAATTGCTGACATTGCCTCCGCTGGTCCTCTTCTTCGGCTGGTTTAGCTTCACGTTTATGCCCCTGCTGGTTATCCTTCTCTGCTCCGATATCATCGCCCGGGACATCAATTCCCGCTTTGTCCGGTTCGTTCTGTTTCGCACATCCCGCGCCGCATACGCCTCAGGCAAAGCCATCAGCGCCGCCGGCCTGCTACTGGTCGCCCTTTTCGTCAGCGCTCTGGCCACAATGATCGTCGGTGCAATGAGACTCCACGATTTCCATGCTATGGCCGTTCTGCCTCACATGATGCTGTTCGTCGTTAAATGCTGGCTATACAGCCTCGCTTTTCTCGGTATCGCCTTGATGGCCTCCCAATTGCGAAATTCACCCATGCGCGCTCAAATCCTGGCCCTCATCACGTATCTGTTTCTGATCATTCTATCGCCTATCGCCGCGTATCGAACAGGTCCCGGTTGGGCCCGGCTGTGGGAGTTGGGTACGCTGATCTCGCCCGCCTCCAATGTTTCCGGTCTATGGATGCCCGATCCTGTCGCCAATCTCAAAGCCGGCGCTTTCTGTATCGGTCTGGGTCTATTCTATTTCACTTTGGGATTTCTCTCGTTTTCACGGAAGGATCTCTGATGTCCGAAACACGCTATGCACTGGAAATAACCCATCTGAAAAAGATGTACCGGCGCCGGACAGCGCTCAACAGCCTCGATCTACAGGTCCCCCGGGGCGCTATCATGGGTCTGGTCG
>JAFGMN010000016.1 GCA_016927515.1 candidate division CSSED10-310 bacterium
AAACCGAAGGATCGTCCTCCGCAAAATCTGAAACTCATGGTATTTGAAACATATACTCCCGATACCGGTGTGATGAAGGATCCCTATCATCCCAACGCAGCAGGGTATCGGTTAATTGCTGATGCTGTCGCGGGTGCCATTCATGCTCAGGAATAATGTGTCGGGACTTTACAAAGCTTATTCCCAGCAGATCCGTAACGGTGTAAACGGATGGACCAGGGCTGAATGCCGCGGAATGATCCGGCATGAATACCCGCATCGACCCGAATGCCGCGCCTCGAACTTACCCCGGTACCGCCACGTAATTCCATCCTGTGATTCCGCCGTCATGTCGGTAATCTGTCCACCGGCGATTCGACCGTCCCGGTCCAACGGACCGAAATACACCTGCACAGCAATCTCCTTCGGATCCAACCCGCCGGTCTCCACCACCGCATCCACGGTGATCTCCTCTCCGACACTGAATTCCGGATGATCCGACTGGATATCGCTGGAGACGATCCGTACAGCGGGCCAACAATCCTGAATACGGTTCCGCCACATGCAGAGTTCTCGAGCTAACACGGCGTTCTGCGCTCGGACCGATTCACCATGCTCATGGGCCGGCATATAGTAATGCTCCGTGTAGTCCAGCAACATCCGGTGCGTGGTAAAAAATGAACCCGCCGATTTCATCGCATTTTTCATCATCCGGATCCACTCCCGGGGAAGCCCTGCCCGATCTCGCGTGTAAAACGTGTCGGAAATCTCCCGTTCCAGCAGCCGGTACAGCGCTTCGCTTTCAATGGCGTCCTGCATCATGGGATCATCGTAGGTCTCACCGCTGCCGATGGCCCAGCCATTGTCCTCGCCATAGCCTTCCACCCACCATCCATCCAGAATGCTGAGGTTTAAAACACCGTTCAGAGCAGCTTTCATTCCCGATGTTCCTGATGCTTCCAGCGGCCGCCGGGGTGTATTGAGCCAGACGTCGCAGCCGTGAAGCATATACCGGGCAACATTGATGTCATAGTTCTCCAGAAAAACAATGTGGTCCCGGAAAACCGGATCGTCGGAAACCTTCACGATACGCCGGATCAACTCCTTACCAGGATTGTCCTGAGGATGGGCTTTTCCAGCGAAAACAATCTGCATCTGCCGATCGGATTTTTTCAGCAGCGCTACCAGCCTCTCCACGTCGTGAAACAGCAATGTCGCGCGTTTGTATGTCGCAAACCGGCGCGAAAAGCCGATCGTCAGCACCTCGGGATTCAGCACCTCATCGGCCTTGCGGATCTCCTGACGCGATCGCCCATGCCGCCGCAACTGCTCCGTCAACCGCTGACGCGTGAATGAAATCAACCGCTCTCGCCGCAGCTGATGGATCCGCCACAGCTCATTGTCCGGGATATGATCCACGCGTTCCCAGATATCCGGATCTTCAGGTTCCTCGCGAAATTTCGGCCCCAGATAGCTTTCCAGCAGGTCCGTCATCCGATTGCTTGCCCACGTAAACGGATGGACACCATTGGTCACGTGCCCGATGGGTATTTCATCTGCTGGCAGATCGGGCCACAACCCCTGCCACATTTTCCGGGATGTTTCCCCGTGGAGCTTCGCCACGCCGTTGCACTGGGCAGCCATCCGCAGCGCCAGCACCGTGAGGCAATAACTGGAACGATCCGGTTTTTCCTGGCCGATATGAATGAACTCATCGATGCCGTAACCCAGTTCGGCAGCCATCCGCGTGAAGTATTTCCGGATCAGATCAAGGCTGAAATGCTCATTGCCTGCCGGCACCGGAGTATGCGTTGTAAAAACACTGCTTGCCCAAACAATCTCCCAGGCTTCCTCATGGGTCAACCCGAATTCCTCCTTGAGCATACGAATCCGTTCAAAGCTCAGGAACGCGGAATGACCTTCATTGATGTGGAAAACCGTTGGATGGATGTTCATCGCCGCAAGCGCTCGGACACCGCCAATGCCCAGAACGATTTCCTGGCGGATCCGCATTTCGCGGTCACCTCCATACAATCGATCGGTGATATCCCGGTGGTGCGGCGGATTCTGGGAAATGTTCGTGTCCATCAGATACAACGGTGTCCGGCCGACGTTGACCCGCCAGACTTGGCAGTAGACCGTATCGTCACCCATGGGAATACTCACGATCAGTGGATCGTCATCGCCGTTGGTAATGCGGTGAACCGGCAGAGAATACCAGTCGTTATCGGGATACCGTTCCTGCTGCCACCCATCGTTGTTAAGATATTGCTGGAAATACCCTTCCTGATACAGCAGGCCGATTCCCACCAATGGAATACCCAGGTCAGACGACGCTTTCAAGTGGTCACCACTGAGAATGCCCAGACCACCGCTGTACACTGGCAGGCATTCGTCCAGACCATACTCACAGGAAAAATAGGCCGCGAGAAAATCGGTCCTGCCAGGGTAGCGTTTCTGAAACCAGCTTCGGGCGTTCAGGTATTTCTGAAATTTTTCATACACTTGCTCGAGGTTCGATACAAAACTCTCGTCCGTTGCTGCCTCGATCAACTCCGACTGAGGCAGAATGTTCAAAAGTTTCACAGGGTTCTGACCGGATTCGTCCCAAAAATTGCGCTCCGGGTCGCAGGCGGGGTGATACCCCAGCCGGATGAAAATATCCAGTGCTTCCTGATCCCAGGAAAACCACATATTCATCGCCAGGTCTCTCAGTTTTTCGATCCGTTCAGGCAATTTGATGTTCACTTGATATGGATTGATCTTCATGAAAAAACGCTCCCGCACTACGAGACATTATCCAGTGATTGCATGCGCAGTTCACATGCGGTGCATGAACAAATCGTTCACGCCAGTACCAGCCTATATTACGGGCTATCATCCGGCAGGTCCACCATGTTATTCTCAACGAGAAGAAAGGATGCACTCCCCATGCCCAATTCCAGACGATCCGACAGTGTCCCACCCGCTTCTCCATCACTGAGCCCGGAACTGGTTGCGTTGTTACGCCGCATCACCGATGCCGGCGGACAACCGATGCTGGTCGGTGGTTGGGTTCGCGATCGGTTGCTTGGCATCCACTCCAAAGACAAGGACATCGAAGTATTCCACTTACCATTCTCGGATCTCAAGAATCTCTGCCGCCGGCATGGCCGCGTATTCACTGTCGGCGCAGCGTTTGCCGTGCTGAAAGTGACGCTCCGGGATGGTGAAACTGTGGATATTTCGATTCCCAGGCGAGAATACCATATCGGCGAAGGGCATCGCGGGTTTGATGTGCATGCCGATCCGGCCATGAGTATCGCTGCGGCGGCGGAACGGCGCGATTTGACGGTCAATGCGATCAGCATGGATCCATTCACGTTCGAACCTATCGATCCGACCGGCGGCATGGTGGATTTAGCCGAACGCAGGTTACGGCATGTCGGCCCACGATTCCGGGAGGACCCGCTCCGCGTGCTACGTGTATACCAGTTCCAGGCGCGGCTGGCCTTCACGATTGCTCCGGAAACCCGCGCGCTATGCCGGGAAATATCCGCTGCTGGGATGCTGTTGACGCTGCCCCGTGAACGGATCGAAGAGGAACTGAAAAAGTTTTTCCTTCGAGGTCAACCCGATTGGATCGATGTGGCGTTGCGGCATGCCCGGCAGGACGGCGTCATCGCTGCCGTGCTTCCGGAGCTGGCAACCCTGGGAAGTGTTCCCCAGGATCCACGATATCATGCCGAAGGCGACGTGTTGGAACACACGATACGTGCTGTTGCGGAAGCCGCAGCAAGCGCTCGACGTGCCGGACTTGATGACCTCAATCGATGGATCCTGTGCCTGGCGGCACTCACCCATGATCTTGGGAAGGCCGTGGTCACCCGATCGACTCCGGGGGGGATCGTTTCCTATGGACACGACAAGGCAGGAGAAGAACCCGCCCGTGCGCTGCTGGAGCGGATCACGGGTCAAGTGAAAGTGATCGACCATGTGTTGGCCCTGGTGCGGACGCACATGCGGCCGTTGATGCTGGCCCAGGCCAAGACGGTTTCCGATACGGCCATCCGGCGCCTTGCAACGGCCGTACAGCCATCCAGTATCGACATGCTGTGCTACCTGACCGAGGCCGATACAGCAGCCAGCGTGCGGGGGGACGGTACCGAGCCGGTGAACGCCCATGTTTTTCTCCGTGAACGGGCGGAAGCTGTCG
>JAFGMN010000166.1 GCA_016927515.1 candidate division CSSED10-310 bacterium
GGCGACCGACCGGAATCAACAAGTTCGGACGCAATTCCAGTTAGTTGCTCCAGGAAACGACTGCCCGCTTCATATTGATCCCATAAATATGATTTTACCGCCTCGACGATCTCCATTACCATACGTTCCCGCCGCTTCTCCATCATCCGTCCCGTTTTTTGCATGACAGCCACGCGTCGAGTCAAGACGTCAAATACATCGTCCATGCCCGTATCGTTCAGCGCTGAAGCTTCAATGATCGGCGGAATGTTATCCGGCGACACGACGGTGCTGGTGGCGAAAATGAATCGGATGGTATCGACCAGATGACTAGCCCCCGGCAGATCGGCTTTGTTGACGACAAACATATCCGCCGTTTCCATGATACCCGCCTTGAGCATTTGAATGATGTCTCCCGTCGACGGCTGCAAAACCAGCATGATCGTATCGGCGCATCGCAGCACATCAAGTTCGGCCTGACCCACACCCACCGTTTCGATCAAAATCAGATCCATGCCAAACGCATCGAAAACATCCGCCACATACGGTGTTGAAGGTGACAATCCACCACCCGACCGAGAGGCCAGTGACCGAATGAAAACCTTCCGTTGTCCCGCCACCTGCTGCATCCGGACACGATCTCCCAGAAAAGCACCACCGGTAAACGGACTCGATGGATCCACCGCGATGATGCCGACGGATTTTCCCTTCACCAATGCCTGACGGGCCAACGCAGCAGTGATCGTGCTTTTTCCGACACCCGGAGGACCGGTGATTCCTACGCGTACCGCATGCCGCATATGCGGAAACAGGCGGTCTCTGATCGCAGGAACGTCCTGGGGATTGTTGTCGACCCGTGTGATTAGACGGGCGCATGCCAGTTTATCGCCGTTAAAAAACCGGGTCCATAAGGCTTCGGAAATCCGTTCATCGTTCATGTCAGCTCTCGTACCAACGTTAAGAACCCAAATACCGGGCCAACGGGTGTTCTAGCGGACGGGTCATCCGGCGTCAAGTGCAGATACATCTCGGAATCAACCCCGGAAATATGATTTACCACTTGGAAAATCACCGCCTTTCATATATATGAGGGACAATCTCCGGCCCCAATGACCGGAATCAACCTGAGGTTGAAACCTGGCGCAATCCCACGTGGAGGATGGAGTCTATCATGGATAAGAACAAGATCGAACAGCTACGAAAAATAAAGCAGCGGCTGTATCTCGGCGGCGGAATCGATCGGATCGAAAAGCAGCATGCAGCCGGTAAACTGACTGCACGGGAACGATTGGCGTTTCTGTATGATGAGGATTCATTTCAGGAATCCAATCTGTTCATGCGGCATCGGTGTAGTCATTTTGACATGCATGAGAAAGAAATGCCTGGAGAAGGCGTTGTTACCGGTGTCGGCATGATATCCGGTCGGCCGGTCTATACGGCAAGCCAGGATTTTACCGTTGCTGGCGGATCGGTCGGGGAAGCCAATGCCCAAAAAATTCATCAGGTGATGGACGATGCATTGAAAACGGGTGATCCGTTTGTCTTTATTAATGACAGCGGGGGTGCTCGGATTCAGGAAGGTGTCGATGCTCTTTCCGGATACGGTGGGATTTTTTACCGGAACGTAAAGCTCAGCGGTGTCGTGCCACAAATCAGCATCATTGCTGGACCGTGTGCCGGTGGAGCCGCTTATTCGCCCGCGCTGACCGATTTTATTATTCAGGTGCGGCATGAAGGGCAACTGTTCATTACGGGTCCGAATGTGATCAAACAGGTTACAGGGGAAGTCATTTCCGCCGAACAACTGGGAGGTGTCGACAGTCATGCCTACTATTCCGGAGTGGTTCATTTCGTAGCTGAAAATGATCGGGAAGCCATCGCGCTGACCCAACGTCTATTGTCATTCCTGCCCAGTAACAACCTGGAAGATCCCCCCTATTATCCTCCGGCAGGTGACTACCAGATTGCCGATGATCCCTCCCTGAACACCATCGTGCCGGATGATCCCAAGAAGGCCTACGATATGCGTGATGTCATCTCGCGCATTGTCGATTCCAGCGATTTCCTCGAAATCCAGGAGCATTTTGCACCAAACATTCTCATCGGTTTTGCCCGTCTGCTCGGCCGGTCCATTGGTGTGGTCGCCAATCAACCCAAAGTGAAAGCCGGCGTTCTCGATATTGACAGTTCCGATAAGGCCAGCCGGTTTATTCGCTTTTGTAATGCATTCAACATCCCGATCGTCACGTTTGTTGATGTTCCCGGATTCATGCCGGGGGTTGATCAGGAATTCGGAGGTATCATCCGCCATGGTGCAAAGATGCTGTTCGCCTATTCCGCTGCAACGGTACCGAAAATAACTATCATTGTTCGGAAAGCGTATGGCGGCGCGTTTCTGGCGATGTGTTCCAAGGACATGGGTGCCGATCGCCTATATGCCTGGCCATCAGCTGAAATTGCCGTCATGGGAGCGGAAGGCGCTGTCAATGTGTTGTATCGCAAGGATCTTCAGGATTCCGATGCTCCGGATGAACTTCGGAATCGCTTGGTCCGGGAATACAAGGAAACGTTTGCGAATCCGTATATTGCAGCAGCGCGCGGTTATATCGATGATATCATTGAACCGGCGGAAACAAGGAGTATTCTATCGGGCAGTCTCGAGATTCTGAAAGCCAAGCGGGAATTGCGACCGCAGAAAAAACATGGTTTGATCCCGCTATAATGGAGTGAGTATGAACGACACAATCGGTTTGGGAATCAATTTAACAATTATCGGCGTAGTCGTTGTATTCCTGGTATTGAGTTCCATCGCAGGCTTCGTTCATCTAGTGCGTATGCTGGACGGCGATTGGAAGAAGCGGGAAAACAGACAGGCTCAGATTGCATTGGAAAAACCTCAGAATATCGACAATATCACACTGATCCTGATTGCAGCTACAGCTGCGACCATTATCAAGGGTAGGCATCGCATTCACAGTGTCAAACGCGTGACTCCGGCCTCCGGTTCGAGCCCATGGTCGCTCCAGGGCCGCTCCGTACTACTGGGATCGCATGGCGTCGGCAAGTTGAATGATTGAGATCGGAACACCGGCGATCGCGAATCGGATCGCTTTTTATCTTAGGAGAAACGACAATGAAATTACGGATTACAGTTCATGGAACGGCTTATGAAGTTGAGGTTGAAGTTCTGGATGCCGGCGACGGTTTCCCGGCGGCTCCACTTCCGAAAATAGCGCAACCGCTCACTCCGCTCCCCGGAATGACGCCAGCCGGCATTGCTCCCGCCGCCGCGGCACCGGTGCGTCCCACGAATCAGTCGGCTGGAGCTGCTGGTTCTTCGGACACGGTCAATTCACCCATTGCCGGAACGGTATTGGAAATTAAGTGCCGGGTTGGCGACCGAATCGAGCGAAACCAGGAATTGCTGGTCATTGAAGCCATGAAAATGGAAACGTCCATTGCTGCGCCGGCGGCCGGTGTCGTCAAATCAGTCGATGTCGCTGTCGGAGACGCCGTCCGGGAGGGGCAAATCCTGGTTCAGTTTGTGTAAAGCAGCCCTTATCGGGAACAAATGATATGGAAATCTTTTTTACGTTTTTTCAAGTCAATGCCTTCGGGACCATGACCTTAGGGAATGTGGTCATGTTGATGGTGGGATCTTTTTTCATCTACCTAGCCATCGCAAAGGATTATGAACCGCTGCTGCTGGTTCCCATCGGATTCGGCATTCTCGTGGGAAACATCCCGTTCGCACCCGGAATGCGCCTAGGGGTCTATGAAGAAGGCAGCGTTCTGGCCATTTTATACAAAGGTGTCACCCAGGGCTGGTACCCGCCACTCATTTTTCTCGGCCTCGGCGCAATGACCGATTTTTCCTCCATGCTCTCCAGCCCCCGGTTGATTCTGCTTGGTGCAGCCGCCCAATTGGGCATCTTCATTACAC
>JAFGMN010000167.1 GCA_016927515.1 candidate division CSSED10-310 bacterium
CACCGCATAACCGGCGTTCCGCGCCGCGTGCTCCACACCGGCACAGCCACCCAATACGATCAGGTCCGCCAGCGACACTTTTTTCCCGTTGGATTGCCGGTGGTTGAAATCCTTCCGGATCCCCTCGAAAATCGGCAAAACCTGTTTCAGCCGGTCGGGTTCGTTGACGGCCCAATCTTTCTGTGGAGCCAGCCGGATACGAGCGCCATTCGCGCCGCCGCGCTTGTCCGAACCACGGAAGGTCGACGCCGATGCCCATGCTGTCGTGACCAGCTCGGATACAGACAATCCGGCTGCCAGGATTTTTTTCTTGAGATCTGCGATGTCATTCGCATCGATCAGCGGATGATCGACGACCGGAATCGGGTCTTGCCAAATCAATTCCTCTGCCGGGACTTCCGGGCCGAGATACCGCGAACGGGGGCCCATGTCCCGGTGCGTCAGCTTGAACCATGCCCGGGCAAACGCATCGGCAAATTCCTCGGGATTCTGCAGATAACGCCGTGCGATCGGCTCGTATATCGGATCATAGCGCAGGGAAAGGTCCGCCGTGGTCATCATCGGCCGGCGCTTTTTCGACGGATCATGCGCATCCACGACCATGTCCTCTTCCGCCACATCGATGGCTAACCACTGATTCGCTCCCGCCGGACTCTTGACCAACTCCCATTCGTATTTAAACAGCACGTTCAGATACCCCATATCCCATCGGGTCGGATTCGGTTTCCAGGCTCCTTCAATCCCGCTGCCAATGGCATCGCCGCCAACCCCGCTCCGATACCTGCTCTTCCAGCCAAGCCCCTGTTCCTCGATACCCGCCGCCTCGGGTTCCGGACCGACATGCGTCGCCGGTCCCGCGCCATGACATTTTCCGAATGTATGACCACCCGCAACCAACGCAACGGTTTCTTCATCATTCATGGCCATCCGCGCGAATGTTTCCCGGACATCATGACCCGATGCTACAGGGTCCGGATGGCCGTTCGGTCCTTCCGGATTCACGTAAATCAAGCCCATCTGCACAGCCGCCAACGGGTTTTCCAGTTCACGCTCCCCCGTATACCGCGTGTCACCCAGCCACTCCGCCTCTGCACCCCAGTAAATGTCCTCTTCCGGTTCCCAGACATCCTCACGGCCACCGGCAAAACCGAACGTCTTCAACCCCATCGACTCGATGGCGCAGTTCCCGGCAAGAATCATCAGATCGGCCCAGGAGATTTTCCGGCCGTATTTCTGCTTGATCGGCCAAAGCAACCGGCGCGCCTTGTCAAGGTTCACATTGTCCGGCCAACTGTTCAGTGGCGCCAGCCGCTGAGAACCCGAACCCGCTCCACCCCGGCCATCACCCATGCGGTATGTACCGGCACTGTGCCACGCCATCCGGATAAACAACGGTCCGTAATGCCCCCAATCCGCCGGCCACCAATCCTGCGAATCCGTCATCACGGCATACAGATCCCGCTTTATCGCCGCTAAATCCAATGTGTTGAACGCTTCGGCATAGTTGAAATCCGTGCCCATCGGATCACTCTTGCCGGAATGCTGATGAAGAATCTTCAGATTCACCTGATTCGGCCACCAGTCCCGGTTCGATGGTCCACCCCCGGTAATTCCTCGACCCATTCGTCCCGTGACCGGGCATTTGCATTTTTCGTCCATACAATTACCTCCTGTTTTCCTGTTTCCTGCGCTCGCTCTTCATCGCGCAGGCATGGCATCGCCCCCGCATCTCAACCTGCAATACCTCAACAGCACCCACCGATTGAACAGATTCCGGGATTTCCAGCCGATCAAAACTGTCACTGTAAAAATCCACCGTCATTCCGCAATCAATGCACACAAAGTGGTGATGATGATCCAGATTGGCATCGAACCGGGCCCGTTCATGATGCGATCCAAGCGCCGTAACCAATCCCAGATCCTTCAACAGCCACAGCGTCCGGTATACCGTGTCCAACGATACCACGGGCAGATGCTCCCGAACCCGCCGGTAAATCGTTTCGGCATCAGGATGATCTCCTGCCCGCGCAACTTCTCGGAATATTTCCAGCCGCTGATGTGTCAGTTTCACCTCCGCCAGGCGACAGACTTCCCTGAAATGGGCGATGCGCTGTTCCATGGTCTGATGCTGCGTATTCATCATCCTCACCTCAAATCAAAGCACATTCCTAAGTAATAATATATTCCTGTTTACGTGGGATGTCAATTCAAAGGAAGGCTTTTCTAATTTTATCCGTTGCTCGGTTACTTGTTCGAGTATCCCCACGTCACTTTGTCGTAGACGATTAACTGGGTGGTTCCGCCGGCCAGGAACGCGCCCCAGAACCGCAGGTCTTCCACCGTGCCATCCACCATCGGCCAGGTGAATTCCAGAATAACGTCGCCGCCGCCGGTCGCCGCCGGGCACGTCCACATCGCCCAATTCGGTGTCATGGACCAGCCGGGCCAGAACCAATAGCTTCCGTAGACATCCAGAAGGATATATTCATCGACGGGTTGCGCTGCAAACGGGTTGAAATACTTCCGGGTCAAACGAAACACGTCGCCGGAACGCAGGTTCGTGTCATACAAATCGATATCGTATGTTATCGATGACGGGGTCGGTGTCGGTGTCGGTGTCGCTGACGTGAAATCCCGGAACACATACGCCGCTCCTGTAAACGATCCTTCGTGTTCCGCCCCATAGGCTCCGCCGATCGCCTCATCCATCTGAACCGATACCGACATGCCCAGTTGCGCATTGACATTCAGGTCGCTTGCGGTGAATCCCTGACCTCCCAGCCAGGCAGAACCAGACTCCGTAAACACAACCATTTTGCCGGCAAAGTTGACAGTCTGCGACGAAAACCAGGGCGCTCCGACAGCGATGTACCCGTCACACAGATCCACCGCCCAGCCGAAACCCTCGTCCGGTGACGGTGGATCGGAAGACAGTTTCTGAGTCTGTGTCCACGAACCGGCGCTGGAATAGAATACATATGCTGCGCCGGTATCCGGTGCCAAACCATCGGCAACTGGAGCGCCGATGATGGCGCAGTTCGAGTCGATGGCAACGGATTTTCCAAACCCGATATTATCCATCATGTCCGAAGGAAGAAGCTTTTGTTGTAGATTCCAGTTGACGCCATCGTGCAAGTAAACATAGGCAGCACCGGAAAGAAAGCCGGAAGTGGCATCCTTATTGGCTCCGACAATCAGATTGTTTCCGCTGATGGCGGCATCGCACCCGAAGAAACCGGACGGTGAAAGCGAATCCTCGACAATTTTGGCATCCTGGATCCACTGGGAACCATTGCGTTCGAAAACATAGACGGCTCCGGTCATGTTTCCCAGGTGCTGAGCCCGATGGGCACAGACCACGGCATAATCGCCGGTCAGGGCAACCGCGTTGCCGAATTCCGAATTGGCTTCGGGGATGGTGGGTTGAAGTTTCTGCACATACTGCCAGGTTGTTCCGACGCGTTTCCAAATATAGGCTGCACCCGCCTGATTCCCATGCTCCGTATCGCGAAATGCGCCGACAATGACATAATCGCCCGCTATCGCCACGGAATAACCGAACTGAGATCCGGGGGTTCCATCGGGCGCGACCAGCTTCGTGTCTTCACTCCAGTGGTCTGCTTCCCAAATGAAAATATACGCCGAACCCGATCGGTCACCCATGTCGTCATCCTCTTGCGCACCG
>JAFGMN010000168.1 GCA_016927515.1 candidate division CSSED10-310 bacterium
GCTCATCCATATAGGTCCGTTTCAGGGGTTCGGGGATCAGTCGGGCAGATCGGCGGCGCGCCGGCAGATGATGAACGCCGGCGATAACGGTTTCGTCCGTGACGCCGTCCAGTTTTCGGGCAAGGGAGCGGATTTGTCCGGGATCGATAAAACCGCGGGTATTGGCAGTGATCGTATCCCACAGCGTCCAATCGGCATCGGGAACATTTGAATCG
This sequence comes from candidate division CSSED10-310 bacterium, assembly GCA_016927515.1. Lineage (GTDB taxonomy): Bacteria > CSSED10-310 > CSSED10-310 > CSSED10-310 > CSSED10-310 > JAFGMN01. The sequence continues at coordinate 216 of JAFGMN010000168.1, forward strand.
ACTGCGGTGACAATGATCCCCGGTACAATCTCCCGCACATCCGGAAATCGGACTTCAGAGAAAAAATCTTCAAATCGGGCAGACAGGGGAAACCGTACCCGATCATGGTTTCCAGGTAAAACCGTCATGTTGTCGCGATCAAATCCGTACAATGCCAACTCCTCGCATACTTTGCAATATTCTGCGGGATGGGATGTCACCGTAAGATCTCCGGTTATCATGAGATGGTCGACCCGATTCTCCCTTAAACTGCGAAACAATTTCCGCCTTCGATGCGTTCCGCTATGGTTGTACTGATACAGCATCGCCAGCACGCATTTCGCCATCGACCGTGCTTTTCTGCTTTGCGAAGCCATCCAGGCTCCACCGACCAGACCGACAGCACCAAGAGCCAGCTTGACGGGCAAATGAGCCTCCGGAGGAAGCGATTGCACGGTTTCCCTCAGTGCGAGTACGGCGGAACCCATGACCGGTATCCCTGCAGCAACAAGCGCCGCCGCTTCAAGCACGGGTTGCCACGTCGCAGCGACATGCAAGTCGGTCAAATGAGCAATTCGAAATGGGTACTGATGATTTAGATTCAAGGTCTACTCCCAAGCCCGGCGCTATCCTACCGGCCGATCCCATCAAATGCAACCGCACGATTTTTAAAAAATGGTTAGAGTTCTCCCCCGCTCATTATCCATCCGCGGGAAGCGCTTCGCAGGACCTACATCCAATCGAAAACCCGAATTCACGGTGCACAGCAACCAGGCAAAATGCTGCCTTCCGGCCTTCCTGGACCCCGTTTTCAGATGTAACCAAAACAGATGCCTGAAAAAAGTATTTGCCAGATGTCTCCAATTTGGTTTTAATTGAGTCAAGGTTTCCGAGGACAGGGATTATCGGGGAGACGGCCAAACCGCAGACAGGAACAGGATCGTCGATTTACGATACCGGCGGTTCTTTATCCGGTAGGCGAGTGATATCGCTTCGAATGTGGATATCCCGTTGCGGGAATGGTATTTCGATTCCTTCACGGGTCAGTGCTTTGAAGATTGAAAAGTACAGAACACTTTGTACCTGATCTCGGCTGACCTTCCGGACATCAATCCAGACAAGCAAGCTGAAATTAATCGCGCTATCCGCATACTCTGTAAACCAGACTTCCGGCACTCGCCGGGCGTGAATCAACGGACACGCCAGTGCCTCATCCATTAAAATTTGCCGAATCTGATCGGGATCCGTCCGATACGACACGCCAACCGGCACATGGATGCGGATCAACGGATCTGTCAGGGTGTAGTTCACAATCGTATCAGCTGTAAGTGTCGAATTAGGTATCAGGTATTCGATATTGTCCCTCGTCAGGACTTTCGTGACTCGTAAACTGACTTCCCGGACATATCCCATCGTGTCTCCTGCCTGAATCCAGTCGCCTTTCCTGATTTTCCGGCCGAAAATCAAAGCGAATCCACTGATCACGTTGGAAGCCAGGCTTTGAAGACCGAGACCGACGCCGATACCGACAGCGCCGGCGAATACCATCAGGAGCCGCAGGTCGAGACCGATAGTGACCATGGCAAACAGGCTTCCGGAAATGATCAGCAGATAGGTCAGGAACGTGTTGATCGAGTAAGCCAAACCTTCTTCGACACCCAGCGCTGGAAACACTTTGAAGTCAAGATACCCGCGCAACACGCGAGAAACCAGTAGGAACAGCCAGATGATAAGACCCGCCCGGATAAACGACCAGATTGATATCGGCGTTTCTCCCGCCAAGAAGATCGGGAACGAAACAAGTCGTTTCAGCGGGTCGTACAGATCCAGCAAAGACAGAACCAGCGTCATCAGCGTGATCGTGGTCGTGAATACGAGAACGGCATGAACACCGGCGTAAAAGGCATGAGCCGCTTCGTCCCGTTCTGTTGTCCGGGAGCGGCGTGTCATCAACACCGTATTCAGTAAATGGTAGGCGATTCCGATACCCACGATCACCGCCGCTACAGCCCAGGTCTTTATCCAGATGAACCTGCACAGCGCTCGATAACCAAAGCTCCACAAAACACCGGTAATGAAGGTTCCGATCATCGCCGGCGTATATAACCGGGTCAGGCCGGTTCGAAACATGTCGTACAATCGATACGGCAGATCGGGAAGCAAGCTGAGGATCTCTTTTTTCCGGGCGATCAGCAGCAGGGAGGCAAAAACGATGGACAGCGTCAGGATCACCCGAAGCATCGCAAGATATTCCGGATTAATCCGAAATGCTTCCGCACCGTAAAAAACCGTTACCGTCAATGCGATGTAAAGGGTGATAACCCGCAGCATACGATAGATGGTGTCACCGTATGCTCGGGGCAGAGGCAGCATCCGGTGGAAAAAAACCTGGCGGATAATCACGAGAGATCCGGCACTGACGGCCCAGACGGTGAGCATCTGTCCGATGAAAAGGAACCAGGATTCAGACAGACCGGTGAAGGCCCGAATCAGCCAGAAGCAAAACCAGAAGCCGACAGGAAGAGCGAGTGTTGCAACCAGGGAAAGCAGAAGTGTTAGGAGGGGTTCGAAAGGACTGGGAACATGGCGTGTCAGGGGCAGCAGCACGGATTCCAGCCGCTTCAAGACTCGTTTCCTTCCGGTCAGGGTATATGTCAGACCGATGAGAAAAACGAGAACGAGGAGAGATCCGATACCGCCCAACACACTGGCCTTTTGGGCGACCCAGCCGGGTAGTCCCTGAATCAGATCGGGAAGCCGCAGGAGATCGTGGACAAGCTGGCCAAATGTATCGGTTGAAAACCCGAGTGGTTCCGGTGTGAACAACCGGTAAGCCGTTTCTTTCAGCGACATCCGAACATCGTTGGCTTGCCGGAGCATGACCTCCGACATATTGTCAGCCAGCGCCAGAGACGCTCCCGTACTTTCCGCGGTTCCGGATGCTGGTGAATCAACAGCCTGAGTTTCCTGAGCCCGTCCAGGAATTCCCGATATCAACACCCCAATCAGTATCAGCTCCACCCATCGGTTCCGCTGCATCCCGCTCCCCCCTTTTCCCCCATCAATTGCTGATGTGAATCCGCCCCTCCGGATCCGTCCAACGCCGGACAGGCTGGCGTATCGGCAAAACGATGTCCTGCGCCTCGTATTCCTGCAATTCCATCAGCGTACCGCCATGATCATATCCCATGATCCGTCCGTTTTCGTCTAAATAGAATACATGCTCCATTTCCATAGCGGAATACCCCGGGCACGCTACCTTGAACCGCGCTCGGACTGCAAACCCACCCGCAATCAACCGGGCGACCGGGCTCCATTCCAGGTATTTCACTGGTTTACACCCCGTATACCCGGTTGATATATAATGCATGACCTGTATGACGCTCCCGTCCCATGCACTGTTCACAACCGGAGGAATTGGCGTTGCCGTCGGTTCCGCCCGTATTGTCTGCACCCGTTGCCAAGCTCGTTCTGTCTCTGCGGGGTCCGGAGCGATGCAGCCGCTGATCCAGATCATCAGCGGAAAAACCGCGACTCGGATCCACCGGAAGATAAATCGTATCGATTGGCAGGTTTTCGTCATCGCATATCAGTCTAATTTCTCTCCCGTTCCAAGGCAAGTCCGGCCCGGAACCGGCATATATCAAAAAACATGTTTTTCATTCATACTTGATGACGTGCGTCGACTGATTTGTTCGACGCGTTCGCTCTGATTCGTTCGACGAGGTGTGATTGAACCGTCGAAAAGGAAAAACCGAGGAGATGCCTATGAGAACCAATGCTACCGCGCATCCCGTCCTGGTCACCGGAGGATCCGGATACATTGCATCCTGGATCGTCCATCAACTGTTGGAGCGCCACATCCCCGTGCATGCAACGGTCAGAGATCCCGATGATACATGCCGGACCCGGGCCTTGGTCGAATCCGCCCGGGCAACCGGCGGGCAGTTGACCCTGTTCAAGGCAAATCTTCTGGATCCCGGATCATTCGATGAGGCGATGGCCGGCTGCGAGTGGGTTATTCATACCGCATCACCATTCCGGCTGGATATACCGGACAACCCATACGAGGCCCTGATCCGGCCGGCGGTTGAGGGAACACGGCATGTGCTGGATTGTGTCAACCGAACGGATACGGTCCGGCGGGTTGTTCTGACGAGCAGTGTTGTTGCGTTGTATGGTGATGCGCGTGAAATCGTTGAAGCGCCTCACGGTGTGTTCACAGAGGAGATGTGGAATACGACATCGGATGAATGTCATCAGCCTTACGCCGCGTCGAAAACCCTGGCGGAAAAAGAGGCCTGGAACATCGTCCAACAGCAGTCACGATGGGACTTGATAACCATTCATCCGGGGTTTGTTCTCGGCCCAGCCCGTAGCCTCCGGACCGATTCCACGAGCATCCGTACGATGATCGATCTAGGGAACGGCATATACCGTCGAGGGATACCGGAGTTATGGTTGGGAGTCGTCGATGTTCGGGATGTGGCAGCCGCACATATTGCCGCTGGTCTATCACCCCGGGTGCATGGCCGATACATCGCCGTTGCTCAGTCGCTGCGATTGATGGACATCGTCCATATTCTACTGGATCATTCCTGCACGCGGTATCCGTTACCCCGTGCACAAATTTCCAAATGCCTGGTTTGGATCATGGCGCCGGCTGTGGGATTTACTCGTCGATACGTTCGACGCAACGTCGGATACCGGATTGGTTTCGATGCCACGCGCAGTCGAGACGAGTTGGGCATTGCGTACCGTCCGGTGCGGGAGACGGTGATCGCGCATTTTGAACAGCTTATCGCCGATGGTTTGATTGAATCCCCGTGACAAGCAGGTCGTTCGGGAGCCAGAGTGACGGATCAGCGGAAGTTGGCATGGCACCGTGCGCAGGTTTCTTTCAGTGAAACAAAAGCCGATGCTGCCTGTCCCTTATCGTCGCTTCGGATCATCAGACTCAGAAAAACGGCACGTGCATTCAGATCGTTTAACAATTCGTTGTATGCTGCGATATTCTCCTTGTTTTTCTGTGGTGGAAACTGAACCATTGCCTGAGATACAAACTCGATGCTGTCGACATAGCATGACACTTTACCGGAAACGGTTTCCGGTCCCGTTAGTTCCCCCGAGCGGCCCAGGCTCACGGCCCGAAAGGCTTTCAATACGGACTCCATCGCCACCATCAGATTGGCTGCCGTCAACGCCTGCGTCTCTACCTGACCATCGCAACAGGGTGAAACAAAATCCGACCGGTCGGATATCATAGGTGAAATCGGATTGCTGCAAATAAAAAAAGCATCCTTACCAATCGTCACACCATCCATCACTCCGGATAAACAAATCCCCATCATTACCATCACCGATGCGATGCTTGTTATCACCGTTCCACTTAAACGCTTTAAACGCATTATACGCCGCATGATCTCCTCCTGTCCTCATCAATCGGACCCGATTCATTCCGTTTACGTTCCAACACACACATCGCCGCCTGTTTAGCGAACTTCACGCCATTACTCATCTGCCGATCTTCCGGAAAAATCTGCGCCATGGTCGACAGATATAGACCCTCCACAGGCGTCCGCATCGCGGGAATCGTATCGCTATATCCCACGGAAACAACCGCCTGCGAATGCGGGTCGCGCCAGACCATGACCTCCTCAATCCATTCCCGCCGGAATGCGGGAAACACTTTTTGTAGCCAAGGATAGTATAGATCGAACAGAGCATTGTCCGAAAGGGAATACAGGGGATCATCCACGTCCATATAACGGCTGATATATGCCAGATGATTACCGCCGTAATGCGACTCGTTCAGAAGATTCGTCTGCTCGATGACACCGACAAACGGACATTGCGGATCGGTGATATTGACCCAGTACGTATCAGACAGCCGGTGATTGAGCCGCATGACCAGCGTTGCGTTTCCAAGAAAACCGATAGTCGACAGGCGGGACCGATAGTCTGTCGGCCCACCGTTGATCAGGTCGATGAAATCCGGCAATTGGGTGCAAACAATCACATCGGTGTAGGGCAGGGTCTCGCCGTTCACGCGAAGACCCGCAACACATCCGTTGTCCATCACCACCGTCTCCACCGCCGTTTTCTTAAACAACCGTACATCCTGTTTTGCCAGCCGATGTTCCAGTTCCTGGAACAGGAC
>JAFGMN010000017.1 GCA_016927515.1 candidate division CSSED10-310 bacterium
ACCATGCCTGGATTCCCAATACATATTGGGTTAAGAGCCAGCGGTTCCGCGATGGCGGCACTGCGTATTTTATCCGGTATGCGGCGATGACCGGCGTGTTTTCTTTCCCTCTGGCATTGATTGGGCTTATCACGAATCGAGCAGCCCGAATACCCCGTGCGATGACCGCGGCAGGCTGTGTTTACCTCGCGTATGTGTTTTACATCGGTGGCGATTGGATGGCCTACGGCCGGTTTCTGATACCTGCTATTCCTTTGATTGCTCCAGCGGCTGCAGCCACGGTATTTTCCATCCGCCGACCCATGGCACAAGCGGTATTCGGATTGATGTTCGGTTTTGCTTTCCTGGTTTCCGGGGTATCCACGGAGTATGATCTTCTGCGTCAGCGGCCCACGCGGTATCGAGACATATTAACCTGGGAGTCTGAGCACATGACGGACTGGAAAGCGGTAGCTTTATGGTTGAAGGAGAACATGCCGAAGCATTATGTGTTGTGCACCGGGTTGGCGGGGATCATACCGTATTATTCGGAACTGACTGTCATTGATCGCGGTGGGTTGAACGATCGGGAAATTGCTCAGATTGTCTACACATCAATCGGGATGGATGAAGAAAATCGGCGTATCGAGGCGGTGCTTGTCGATCGGAGACCTGACATTATGCTCCCGGAGGAGCGCTCGTTCCAGATGGTGTCGGATCGACCGCCGATTCAACAACGGCAATCCATGCAACTGGAATCTCTTCAACGGATGTACACGCATCGAATCGAATCGCTGAATGGCCGTTTTTTTGCCTTTTACCAGTTGAAACCCTAGCAAGGGAAGGTGATGATGTATCGCCGAATGGTGTTGTTTGGTTTTCTTCTGTGTATCATGCTGGGACCATTGTATCTGGTTTACCGGCATTTTGCTGATATCATTCGTCAAACGGGAGTGTATCACCCGGATGTGTTGCTGGTCACTATCGACACGTGTCATTACGGTTCTCTTGGTCCCTACGGCAACGCACAGGTATATACGCCATTCATCAATCGACTGGCACAACATGGCGTTGTTTTTCCCAGAGGGTATGCGCCCATTCCAACCACGGGTCCATCCCATACCACGCTTCTGACGGGGCGCTCACCGGGTGCGCACCGGGTATTCAGGAATGCCATGCGGTATTCAGGCGGGCATGTCACGTTGGCTCAGCTTATGCGCGATTCCGGTTATGCAACGGCGGCATTCGTCAGCGGGTATTCATTGACTGCGCGCACATCGGGCCTCGATGTCGGTTTCGATGTCTATGATGACGCCTGGTCTCAGACGCGGCTGGAACGGGATGCCTCGGAAGCCGTGGATGCTTGTTCCGCGTGGATGACACAAGCGCATGATCACCCCGTTTTTTGCTGGCTCCATCTGTTCGATCCCCACGCACCGTATCAGGAGCGGGATCCGATTATCGAGGCGATCCGCCCGGATGGACCCCATGAGACCGTGGTGGTCAACTACACTCCCGACCAGGTAAAACGGTATGAAGAGCATGCCCGGAATGCCATGGAATCAAAGGATTTTATGGTTCTGGTCAAGCAACCGACAGCATTGACAACGGATCCTGAAACCTTGGCTCGGAACTGGACGGCATATCTTTCTGAAATCAGTTACACGGATCATCATTTGCACCGGCTCTATCGACGGTTGGAAACAGCCGGGCGATGGTCCCGGACAGCTGTTTTTCTAACGGCCGATCATGGTGAAGGATTTGATCATGATTATTATTACGATCATGGGGATCGACTGTGGGAGTCAGCGGTGCGTGTACCGTGGATCATCCGGTTGCCATTTGATGAAATAAAAGGACGAATTGCCCGGTCAGTGATCAGGCATGAAGATGTGTTTCCCACAATCCGGTCGCTGTGTCATATTCCACTCCCTGTCCCCAATCTGGAAGGATTCGATATGATAAACACGATGCGAATAAATGTATCGGGAATGACTGCAACGTGGACTGCCATGGCACCCCCTCTACCCCGGGAAGCAACGAGTAACGGACTTCTTTTAGCTGCCTATGACCCCAATTTCAAGTTGATCCGGACGGTCGAAACGGGAGGAGAAGCAATGTATATGCTCCGTGACGATCCCGGCGAACGGGTGGATGTGGGTGATCGGTTTCCGGAGATCCGGAAGATATTGAGTCGTCGGCTTGATCGGGTTGTTCAAGAGGCTCGACCGCCTCGGAGTGCCAGCATGACCCAGGATGAACTGCGCGAGGAAGCGGCTTTAAAAGCGTTGGGATACATACACTAACCGGACGTTATGGTGTTGGATCGGACGCCAGGAAACCAATCATATCTTGACAAAGCGGGCTGTGGGACACATTATGGAGAGGGGTTTTCGCCGGTTGCGGTGGGAACTTGGGGCAGGATCGTTTTTCCACCTGGACATCGAGGGTTATCATGAAAATTCTAGTGATTAATTCCGGAAGTTCGTCTGTAAAATTCCAGGTTTTTGAGATGGAGAACGAGAGCAATCTGTGTCGGGGACGGATTGAAAACATCGGTCCTCATCAGGGAAAAATCATAATTAAATGCAAGAAGCGGGGCCGTTTTGTACTGGACAGGCCGATCCCGAGTCACAAAGAAGCCATCGAAATCATTCTTCAGACGATTACTTCGAATGATTTCCGGATTCTGGACAGCATCGACGAGCTTGGAGCTGTAGGTCATCGGGTTGTGCATGGTGGTGAACGGTTTGCCGGATCGTGTATTGTCAACGACGATATGCTGGCGGCCATGGAAGCCTGTATCGACCTCGCGCCGTTACACAACCCGCCCAATATCCATGGTATCCGGGTCTGCCAGGAAATACTGCCTGGTGTTCCTCAGGTGGGAGTATTTGATACGGCGTTTCACCAGAGCATGGCTCCGGAATCCTTTTTATACGGCATTCCCTATGAGTTGTACGAGAAACATGGAATTCGCCGGTATGGGTTTCATGGAACATCCCATATTTACTGTTCGCAGGAAGCGGCACGGTTGATGAACCGTCCGTTGGAGACCGTGAAAGTCATCACATGCCATCTGGGTAATGGGGCTTCCATAGCAGCTGTTGACCGAGGCCGCTCGATCGATACATCCATGGGGTTTACTCCCTTGGAAGGTCTGGTCATGGGTACCCGGTGCGGTGATCTGGATCCTGCGATTGTGCCCTTTCTGATTGAGAAAGAAGATCTGGACCATGACGGCATAAGCCAGTTGCTGAATGTCAAGTCGGGTGTTTTCGGTCTGGCGGGTATCGATTCATACGACATGCGGGATATTCTGACGGCAGCGGAGAAAGGGAATCGGCGTGCTGATCTGGCGGTGCGGATCTACTGTCATCGGATCAAGAAATACATCGGTGCATACATGGCCGAATTGGGTGGAGCGGATTGTATTGTTTTTACCGGCGGGGTGGGTGAAAACAATCCGGTGATCCGTGAACTGGCGATGGCCGATCTGGATTTTATGGGTATCGTGCTGGATCACGAACGCAACCAGACGATGCCAACGGAGTTAATTTCGCGGGGTTCCGTCCATGTCTTTGTCATCTCGACCAATGAAGAACTCGTCATCGCCCGGGAAGCCAAAAAGCTTGTTGTCGAAGCCCGGATAAACCAGGATTAAACCCCGTTCAGATGTATGCTCGATCGACGAGGCAAACGCTCGTTCGAACCGGCATCCCCAGCCTGCCGAAAATACGATTGCGCCGCATCCCGATCGTTTTCCTTCTCCGAAACACGCCCCAACCAATAAAGCGCTTCCTGCTTCACATTCGGTGATGCTTCCGTATCGGGAATCGGCAGCAAACGCAGCCGCGCAGCCTCATAGTCTCCCCGGCGGAAATACACTCGCGCAACCTGTATCTCGTGCAATTGCAGGTGATCAATCACTTCTATTCGATAGCGGGTGACCTTGTGATAATCGGGATGATCGGTATATCGCCGAAGAAATTCCTCCAGTTCTTTGAGTGCATCATGAGCCAGAGTCGTATCCCGCTCGGGACTTGGTAAACTGTGAAATTTACTCAGCGCAATGAAATATTGGGCTTGAGGCGCAAGTTTGTGCCCCGGATGAAACTCCAGAAACAACGAAAACTCGACAGCGGCCTCGTCATAGTTTCCGCGATTATACTCTGCTTCGGCGAGTTTAAACTGACTCATTGTCGCAAATTGACTCGTTGGATATTCATCTCGAATCCGTTGATATTGCTCCCCGGCGTCCCTGAATTCATCGTTTTCCATGTAATGGTCACCGAGAGCGAATAGATCTTCGGGGGACAGAAGAATAACGGATCGGGAGCATGCCTGAAGCAGCATCAAGCCACAAAGGGATCCCAGTAACGATAGAAAGCGATAGTTCATAGCGATTCCTCGGACAGCTCGCGATACATGATTACATGCCCCTTGCCCCGATCCTTCGCGCCGTACATGGCTGTATCGGCGGCATGGATCAGGCTGTTCAGATCGGTGCCGTCGTAGGGATACTCGGCGATACCCGCGCTGGCGGACAGACGAATATCCTTGTTGTGTTTGATCCTTTCAATACTTCGGATAACTTCAGCTGTTATCTGGCGAGCGTTCACCGCTGTCGTTCCGGGCATCACGATCACGAATTCATCTCCGCCAAATCGACCAACCATGCTCAGCGGGTTGATAATGTCGGAAATCCGAGCTGCTGCGGCCCGCAGCGCTCGGTTTCCCGCCGTATGCCCGTGAACGAGGTTGATTTTCTTGAATCCGTCGAGATCGAGAAAAACCAGTGTAAACGTATCTTGAGCGGTGATCAATCGATCCAGAAAACTGTTGATTGTTTTGAAATTGGAGACGCGCGTCAGATCATCGATACGGGATGCCAAATCCATCTGTTCATAAACGACGGCATTTTCGATGGCTACTGACGAAAAGGCTGACAGGACTTCGATCCGTTCGGCTTCTTCAGGTGTGAAAACGGCTGCCTCATTCCGGCGACCGATAACCAGGAACCCGATCAGATGATCTTTGTGTAAAAACGGGGCGACGATGATCGCGGCCATGGGTTCTAAGTGGTTTGTCAGATACTGCATCCAGGAGGGGGATGTGAATGGAGACGTGCTTTGAACCGGTTCCGATGCTTCGATCAGAGCGGCTTCGACCTGTGGATGCAGGCGGTGTGTCGGAGGTATTTTCTGACAATTGCGGGAGGCTCCGTTCTGACGTGCGCGGGAGCGGCATAGTTTTGTGGTGGTATCAATTGTGAACACATCGTGGAGGTCTCCTGGTACTAGATGGGCGGCACGTTCGACGACCCCTTCAAACAGCTCGTTGGACATCAGTGTTCCTGTCAACTGGATTCCGAGATTGACGACATCGTCGAGACGTTGGCGGAGGTGTCGCTTTGTTTGGTCCAGTGCCTGTACTGCCGATCGTTGGTTGGCGATTTCGACAAACGTCCGGATCGTATGCGCGATGACCGTCGGCGGTGTATCATAGTTTAGCTGATAATCCAGGGCGGTGATCGGATCGTTTCGGTCACCTTCTTCCTCACGTTCGATGCCGATGACCGGGCAGGATACGCGACGGATCTCAGTAACAACGGACGGCGATACACGGCTGCGTCCGTGAAACCACGCCAGAACGGCATCCGGTGGTTCGGCCGTTCGCAGTGTGGTGACGACACGAATACCTACCTGCCCGAAGAATTGGGCCAGTTGTATGTTCATGGCACCGGCCCGCGCTTCGGGAAATAACAGACGATATGAGTAACTGCGCTTCATAACGGTCTTCTATTGTACTCGCTGCTTGGCATAAAGGAAAGCGGGACTTTAAACGCTTCTTGCTTTCTGGCTGGTGAACCGCAAGAATATGGAAGGAAAGAGGAGGAAGTGTTACGTGAAATGGCCAACGGACAGACTGGGACCGCTGCGGTATCCATCACCATTGAATCTGTCGCAGCAGGACGACGATTACGTAGCGAACTTTGTCGATGACGATGCCCGGGTCATTGTTGATGGTGATTGGCATCAATTGCAACGGTGCATTTCAACCGGAGGTACGCCGGAATATTTCGAGCTCTCTGGACCCCGGGCGAATCTCTTTTTTCAACCGGAGCGAGTCCGGGCAGCGATTGTCACCTGTGGAGGTCTATGTCCGGGATTGAACAATGTGATTCGCGGGCTTGTGATGCAGTTGTTCTATCATTACGGTGTTCGCGATATTCTTGGAGTCCGGTATGGATTTCAGGGAATGACGGTGAAGTATGGGGGTACGGCGATTGCCCTGACGCCGGAAGTGGTTGAAAATATCCATGCTTTCGGTGGCAGTTATCTGGGTTCATCCCGGGGGCCGCAGTCGTCAGTTGAACTCGCTGATTTCCTGCAGCGACGCAGCATCAACATGCTGTTCGTCATTGGAGGCGATGGTTCACTCAGGGGAGCCCGGGCTATTCTGGATGAATGTCGGAATCGCGGGTATGAGGCTGCTATCGTGGGTATTCCCAAGACCATCGACAACGATATCGAATACATCGATCGGAGTTTTGGATTCAATACGGCCGTCGAAAAAGCATCCGAAGTGCTCGCATGTGCCCATGTGGAGGCTCGGGGCGCGATGAATGGAATCGGTCTGGTCAAATTGATGGGTCGATACTCCGGCTATATCGCTTCCCGAGCGACGCTGGCCAGTGGTACTGTCAACTGTGTTTTAATTCCTGAATTGCCGTTTGATCTGCACGGTCGACATGGTTTCCTGACGCATCTCGAGATGCGCCTGAAAAATCGCGGTCATGCCGTGGTGGCGGTAGCGGAAGGAGCGGGTCAGCATTTGTTTGCTTTGGAGCGGCCGGAAACGGATGCTTCAGGTAATCCCCGGCTGAATGACATCGGTGTTTTCCTGCGCGAAACGATTCTCGATCATTTTGCCCGGAAGGAAATCGCTGTGACATTGAAATATTTCGATCCCAGCTACATCATACGATCGGCCTCAGCTAATACCGAAGACAACATTTATTGCACGGAACTGGCGCAACACGCTGTGCATACTGCATTTGCAGGCCGGACGGGAGTTATCGTTGGCATGGTCCGGAATGCGTATGTCATGATCCCTTTGGATGTTGTGACAGCGCATCGAAGAATCGTTGATACGGATGGACCGGAATGGTTAGCAGTGCTGCAGTCGACGGGACAGGCGATAACAATGATGAACGATTCGGAGCCAGAAACGGGTCATCGTATCCAAAACAATGAAATCCAGGGAATGTAAGTAACCAGGATCAATGCCAGAAGCATGATGAGAAGGAAAGGGATCGTGGAGACGTAGAGGTCCACGATAGACTTTTTGAACCGCAGGGATGCGATAAACAAGTTCAACCCGACCGGTGGTGTCATATACCCGATATTAAGATTTGTCAGAAAAATAATTCCCAGATGGATTGGATCAATGCCGAACTCCCGGGCGATGGGCAGGATGAGCGGTATGACAACGATAAGTGCAGAGAAGATATCGAGCATGCATCCAACGATAAGAAGGAAAACGTTAAGAAGAAGCAGAAATGTGAACCGGCTCGATATATGCGCCTGAATGATATCGAGGATCTTCATAGGGACTTCGGCATCAAGAAGACAATTGGTGTAAGCCAGTGAACAGCCCATGATGATCAGGATTGCGCCGACAAGGATCATGCTTTTCCGCATGATCCCGGCCAGTTGCCCAATGGAAATATCTTTATACAGGACCATTTCAACGAACAACACGAGAAATGCGGAAAAGACCGCCGCCTCCGAAATGGCGATGGTTCCGGAATAAATACCGGCGAGAATCAATAAAGGAAGAGGCAGTTCATACCGGGCATCGATAACGGCGGAACACAACTCCTTTGCATTGAACGGCGGCCGGGGTACCTGAAACCGAATGGCACGAATGCTGCTATATACGGCTATAAGGACTAACATCAGGATACCTGGCAGAAAACCGGCACGGAAAAGATCGTCAACGGATACCTCCGCCACAATACCATACAAAATGAGGGGCAGACTCGGAGCGAATAGGATACCAAGACTGCCTGCCGTCGTCATGAGACCCAATGAAAAACGAGGATTGTACTTTTCCTGAATCAATGCCGGATAAAGTAGCCCACCCAGAGCCACAATAGTGACTCCCGATGCACCGGTGAAGGCCGTAAAGATTGAGCAGGCCAAAATGCAGACAACGGCAAGACCTCCCGGCATCCAACCGAAAAGGGCACGCGAAACACGGACCAGCCGTTTCGGCGCTTGGCTTCGCGCTAATACATAACCGGCAAATGTAAAAAGTGGTATGGGAAGCAACATCGGCATCTTGGCGAGACGGACCATTTCGATGAACATCAATGTGACATCGTAATCTGCAGCATGAAGCTGAATCAACGCATTTGCTGCAATTACCGCAAACAGCGGGGTTCCCAGTAAGGCCAGGATCAAAGTGACCAAACCACTCACAAGCATGGATCACCGTCTCCTGAAACCCCGTATGATGAAGGATGCATCCCCTGCTGAACGGCATGGACAGCAAAACGAATACCCATCATGCCGAAACTGACCGGAATAATCAGTTGAAACAGCCAAAGTGGAATTCCCATAATCATCGTATCGTCATACCGAATTTCGTCCTGTAAAAAGCGAATCCCGATCCAAGTCAGATACAGACAGATACCCGCAGCAAATGCATGGGTGAGTGCCCGGATCACCCCCAGGGGACGTCCGGAAACAAACCGGCTGATGATATCGATCGTGATATGCTCGTTTTCCCGAGTCGCAATGACGGCACCCGATAGCCCCAACCACAGCACCATGTAATAGATCAACGGGTCCGCCTCGGCCAGTCCGGAATGAAACAACAGGCGTCCCGTTACTTGAGCGACGGATAAAACGATCAGCAGACCCAGCAGGATGCAGATACTGGTGTTTTCAATGTGTCGTATGATCCGTGCGATGCGAGCGATCATGGAATTCGGACCGAGTATTTCGCGTTTAGAGCTGAGTTTCCGCTGAGTGTTCATCCAGGACAGACCGTATCGAGAGATAGAAGCCCGGTTGGATGTCTCCTTCCAGCAGTGTGTCGATCGATTGAGCAAATACCGAATTCAGTTTTTCGGTCAGCTCGCCGGATGGAAGAAGAACCTCTACGCCGCGGTCTAACAATATTTTCCGCGCTTTTACATCCTCTTC
>JAFGMN010000169.1 GCA_016927515.1 candidate division CSSED10-310 bacterium
ATAGTTACCCCATGCCATCTGCTCCGTATGGGTCGGAGACATCTGCAGGCGATTCATCCGCGCCACCCATCGCGACACGAACCGGTGCATGGTCTCCCATGTGAACGATGGGTTGACACACGATCGAACGCCGACACCGTTGGCTGTCCTGACAGCGAAAAAAATGACGGTCCCATGTTGGGTCACATTGAATTCGACCACCGCTGTGTTCGGAGCCAGCGTCGTGAGATAATCGGTTTCCATCCGTCCCTTGCCTGGAAAAGCCGGGAACAACCGACTGTTCGCCTCGATCAGTGCACGCAATTGCTCCTGCACCGAACGGGTTTCCCGGATAATATCCCCCACGTCCCGGGCGGGAATATAGTGTTCGATCCGGAGCGCTTCGAGCTTTGCGGCCAATTCCGTGCAGGCTTTTCGCTGGATCTCGGGTAAATTCAGGAACGAAACCCGGTCCCACCGCATGCGTTCCGTCATCCACCGGGCTTTTCCCCGTTCCAACCAGGTTAACGCACCCGCAGCATCCCCACGACACTGCTGCAGATAGCTCATTAAAAAATAGATCGGACTTCCGCTTTCAATCTCAAATTTCATGGATTGGCTGATGAACATCTGCTGATACCGATTGGTATCCGCCTCGATCGCAATCAGCAAAGCGTCTTCCGCTTCATCGAACCGGCCCAACCGAATCAGGGTGTCCCCCAGCCACATCGCCGCTTCTCTGGATTCGACCGGTAGAACGTCGGGAAGCAGAATTTCGAGTGCAGTGCGAAAATGGCGGACAGCGGACTCAAGATCTTCTCCTGCATCGGCCTCATTTTCGCGATGAATCAGAGCGTATCCAATGGTTGCATGGGTTCTTGCCCATTCGGTCCGATGGGTTTCCCGAGGTGCCGTTTCCAGCGCGTTGTCCAGGCATTCCACAGCAAGCCGGCTGTTTTCCTGCCGGTCACCCCGAATCCGCACACAGAGCAGCCGGCTCAGGTTTCGTATCGTCCGTAGCCAGTCCATCGGTGTATGTTCAGGTGTACGGAAGCGCAGGGCCTCACGGTAGCAAGCAATGGCTTTATCCTGCATCGCTCCATTCCGGCCCGGTGGAAGAAACTGGTATGCAACCCCGAGATTGTGCATGGTCCATGCACGGTATCCCGCATGCCGGTCCGGATCGAAATAGGTCAATGCCCGGCGGTAATACCGGATGGCGGTATGAAGATTATCTTTCCGGTTACCCATTCGCCGGTCGCAATAGGATACGCCGAGGTTGGTCAGTGTCTGGGCGATGCTGAGGCGTTTTTTCTTCTGCATGTGGATTGACAGAGCACGGAGCAGATAGTCGATGGAGATCTCCATATTTTCCGCTTTGTCACCGCGGATCCGCTGCCGATAAATCAGACCGAGGTTATTCAAAATCGAAGCCGCCCGGTCCGTTCCGCCGGGGTCTTTTTCCACGGCGTCCCATGCGAGGCGATAGTGATGGATCGCCTGCTCAATATTTTCCATCCGGTTGCCTTCCGGCCGACGACCGTATGCCATTCCCAGTGTGTTATGAATGGATCGAACCGTACTCAGGCGATTGTGATCCTCGATCGCAGCCAGGACGTCGTTTCCGATCGAGATGGCCTGTTCCACGAAACCGCTGTATTCACCTCGTACCTGGGTAAGCAGACTGAAACATTCAATGTTTTTGAGCTGGATCCAAAGATCGAAATCAAGCGTTCTGAAATCAGTTTTCAGCGCTTCACGCGTCATGGCAAGCACCTGATCGGCATACTCAAAAGGATTTGCCTCGGCCAGATGCTGGCTAACACAGGACCTGGCAGCCAGGAGTCGGGCTCTGACAAGAGGCGGTCCATCCGGCGGGAAATCTGCGATGACACGTTCGATGCGGGGTCGGAGCCAATCCGCTAGGGCGGGTTGAAAGGAAAAAGCCAAGGTCAGATGAAACAGGTTCCATGCTTCACGGCACCGTTCAAGGACAGTTCGGCCGAATCCGTCAATCCACTGTAAGCGATCCCATAGACAGATCGAAGCCTCCTGTGTATCGAGTTCAGTCGGCGGCGGCTCCGTTGGAACACCTCCAGAACGGATAAATTCGATCAGACTGGGATGCCGCTTGAGCGATTCGTTCCACTCGGATCGTGTCCGCGTATCTTTCAACAAGCGTCTGAACGGTTCTGCGCGCATGTCGCCCCCTTTCCGGTCAGCCGATTGGTAATCATAGCATATTGGCCTGCGTGAGAACCGAATTTTTCTCGGGGTTCTCGATGCAATCAGTGCAACGGGTGAAAGCCTCGCGTAATGAATGAAATCATTTAAGAATAATCATCTTCAATCCGGATCACATTCCGGGTTCAGTTCGATGTCTGTCAGCGCGACAGCACCGCTGTTCGATGAGGAAATGACCCGGACAGTTCGTCGTTTTTTTTACTTTTTTGATCAAA
The DNA here is from genome assembly GCA_016927515.1 of candidate division CSSED10-310 bacterium. Classification (GTDB taxonomy): domain Bacteria; phylum CSSED10-310; class CSSED10-310; order CSSED10-310; family CSSED10-310; genus JAFGMN01. The sequence continues at coordinate 2,439 of JAFGMN010000169.1, forward strand.
TATTAGCAGATTCGGCATGCTTTTTGGTATTGTACCGGTTGATCGTGGATTCATTGGGTTTCCAATGAATCGGGTTGAGTCCGATAGGATTCGGTAGGATCCAGTGGATTCGGTGTTATTTTTTATCTTTTTCAGGAGGATTTTCATGAAACAGATTTTCTGGATTTCTCTGGCCGGGTTGCTCGTATGGGTGGCTTCGGCACAGGGTTCATTCATTCCGTTCAGCGGAGCGGCGACAGTGGACGACGTGACCGCCTGGAAGCTGACGGAGAACCGATCCAGTGTCTCGATCGCGCTGGATTTTCCAGGGTTGAGCGTTGAAGACGTTGAACTGGATAATACCGTGTATCAGCAGGTGGATATCCAGGGGTGCGGTCTGAAGGGCGCTGACGGATTTCCGATGCTGCCGTTCAAAGGTTTGTTCATTGAAGTGCCGCATGGCGTCACGATCCAGGTCGCGGAAACGGCATGCCGGGAGATATCGGTGGACGGCGAATTCATGATTTATCCGAAACAACCGGACCCGTTGGATTGTGGGGACGACACGCAGCCTGTTCCGGTCATCAACCAGAAGGCGTATCTCAGTGACCGGCTTTTCCCGGAACAGCGTGTTGAGATGACGCA
>JAFGMN010000170.1 GCA_016927515.1 candidate division CSSED10-310 bacterium
AATGCGCCACATCCAGTCACGATCCAGCGTTTTCCAGTATCCCCGGCCAGCGCCCCAGGCGGCGTTGGGTTGATTCATCAGGGACAGCACGTAGGGAAATGGACCGAGGGTATTTTTCAACGTTTTCATAATCCGCGCCAGGAGCCGGGCCAGTTCGGGAAGCCGATCCACGGGAGTATCCGTAAAATCGCCGAGATGATCCATCGGTAAAATCCAGATTTCCAGCGGATGGCCAGAAAAATACGGGATCAGTGCAATGAAATTGCTCGTTTCGAGGAGAACGCCGTGGGGTTTTCCCGTGTCCCGCTTGACGATTTCCTCTTCATACAGGTCGCTGAACAGGCAGCGGTCTTTCATGTGGTACCATTGGTATGCGCCGTCCAGTTCCCTGCGGACCACGGGCACGACGAACGGCGATGCGGTCAGGTTCAGTACTGAATGACCGTAGAGGCCGCCGGCGGTGTGGCCGAACACCATGTAGGCATACTGATGCCCGAGCCGCGGGTCCCGGTACAGATTGATCATCCGGTGGCGCAGCACCTGAAGACCGGCTTCGAGGCGCCTTGCTGTCATATCCCAGATCGCCTGCCCGTGAACCGATGTCAGGATGATTTTTTCGTGAGCGCCCGGGGCTTCCATGACATCATGGAGCCGTCGGGGATGGCGGTTCAGGGGTGTTTCAATCCGGAACACGGGCCGCAGGGCGGCGATGACCTTGATATCCCATGGGTCGGTGTGCGGGACGGCATCCTGGGGGATGCCCCCCGGCGGCAGGCCGTTGCATTGAATGGAAAGAATGTCCGGAGATTCTCCAAGAGATTCCGGGCAATACGGGCAGGGTGTTTCCTCGCCGGGAAACAGGTCTGCCGTTTCTTGGCGCGGTTGTGCCTGAGCGATCAGCGATTCCGGTTCAATAATCTCCGGTCCGTACACCACCCATTCCCGTGTCAGCAGATTGCGTCGATATTCCATGGCTTGTCTCCCCGATCCCTATTGTAATAAAACGAAAAACATTCTCAATGCGATACACGTATTGGGACAGTGGAGATCGAAGCAGATGGAAAACGACGACCAGCTTTATATCAACAGATGTCTCGAGGGTGATCGGGAGGCGTTCCGGGAGTTGGTCATCCGGTACCAGTCCCGGGTGCTCAGCATCATTGGGCGCATGGTCCGGGATCGGGAAATGGCTCGGGACCTTGCCCAGGAAGTGTTTGTCAAAGCCTATACGAAGCTCAGCAGCTACGATTCCCGGTTTGCGTTCAAAGTATGGATTTTGCGGATCGCGACATACCATACCATTGATTACTTGAGACGGCGGCGGCCGGAGTTCCCGGTAGCACAGGATCTGGACGGAGGCTGTCCTTCGGTGATTGATCGCGCGCATTCCCGGGTGCCGTCACCGGAAGAAGCTCTGTTGCAGTCGGAGCAGGCCGATCTGGTGGCGGAAGCGGTCCGAAAACTGGACCCCAAACTGCGCGCAGTGGTCATTCTCCGGCATTTCGAGGAACTCAATTACGATGAGATTGCCGATGCGTTGGATATCCCGATGGGCACTGTTAAAAACCGTCTGTTCCGAGCACGGGAAAAACTCCAGAAACTGATGACACAGAACAGCATGAATTTGCAGGAGGTGGTCTCATGACATGCCGGCAGTTCCGAGACCGATTGGATGAATACATGGACAATGAAGTGAATGAAACAGTACGTCAATCGCTGGAGGACCATGCACGGGAATGTCCTGATTGCAAGGTGATTCTTCAGGAGCGGCGCCGATTGTTTCACTGGATGATGGTTGCTGCGGAGCCCGCAGAAGAAAGGGATTTAACCGACAGTATCATGAACGAAATCCGGATGCTGCCCATTCCTCATACGTTGAATCCCATGCGAAAACCGTTGTTCATTGCCGTGGTCGTGGCCCTGATTGTCAGCGGTGTGCTGATGCTGGCCGGTCTGAGCGTTCTCCCGGATACCGTTTCCCCGGTGGACGTGTTCAAACTGATGGCCGGTTCGATTGACCTGCCCGATGGGCTCCGCGCCAGCATCGGCGAGATGGGTGCCTTTCTCAATGCCTGCTGGGTCATCATCCGTGTGATGATTCACGTGACGGTGACCGTCGTGCGGTTCCTGGTGTTCCGGATTCCAGTGGTCATCCCGTTGATCGGAATCGGAGCGCTATCGCTGCTCGGTATCTGGCTGGTGCGGCGGCAGCGGCGGAATGAGTCTTCTTTCGGTATTTGGCTGTAAACATGGAGGTGGCTTTCATGGGTAATCGCAATAGAATCAATCATGTGGGAGCGATGCTTGCGGGTCTGTTCTTCCTGGTGTCGACGGCATCAGCCGCTCCGGGGGTTCCGGGGGTTCCGGCACCCACGGTTGCCCCGGCCGGTCCGAACGATCCTGCTGCATTTGCAACGGATGACCTTGCTGTTGTGGGAGTCGCTGCTGTCACACGAGGCGACAGCGCTGTTGCCGTTTCCAACAACGGTACCGTGTCCGTATCGGTTGGCAATGGCACGCGGACCATCACGATTGAGAAGGAGTCGGATCTCAGCGATTTTACGATGTTCGGCTCAATCCGTGTGGAACCGGATGAGGTTAAAAACGGTGATCTCGTGGTGTTTGGTGGCAAGGCCACAGTTGATGGCAGGGTTACGGGGAGCATGGTTGTGTTCGGTGGAATTGCCGATGTCAGCGGGCATGTTGACGGCGATCTCGTACTGATGGGGGGAACGGTTAATCTGGCTTCCACGGCGGAAGTGGATGGCAGCCTTGTCACCATCGGCGGCGTTGTGAACCGGCAGCCGGGCGCGGTGATCCGGGACGACACCGCCATTATCGGTGGCCAGAGCATGGGGCTCGAAGACATCAATGTGCATCACCCGGATTTCGGTGCTCTCAAGACCAGCTACCGGATCTCCCTTCTGTTGACCTGGCTGGTTCTGGCGTTTGTGATCACGCTCGTTTTTTCACGCCCGCTGGAAAACACCGTGGACATCGTAATTCGCAAACCCCTGCAATCGCTGCTGGCGGGCTTCTTTTTCCACGTGATCACGCTGTTTGCCTGTCTGATCCTGACGGTTATTATCGTCGGCATTCCGCTGGCAATGCTCGGTGGCATCATCTGGATGGTCATCGGGATTTTCGGCACCACCGTCGGGTTCGCCCTGATGGGGAAAATGCTGTTGGAAAAAATGGGCAAAGGACAAGTCAGTATCCTGGTGATGGTGGTTTTGGGGTTCGGCATTCTTGTGCTGATCCGATTTGTGCCGATGTTTATCGGCTGGACCCTCTGGCAGCTCTGGGGTATGGCGGGTATCGGAGCCACGGTAATGAGCCGGTTCGGCTCCAACAAGCCC
>JAFGMN010000171.1 GCA_016927515.1 candidate division CSSED10-310 bacterium
ATCCGTTGCTGTTTCGCCCATGAAACGGCTTCCACCGGAGCGCCGCAAGTGCTGTTGCGCCGGGCTTTTACCTCGATGAACGCCAGGGTACGGCCTTCCCGTGCGATAATATCGATTTCGCCGCACCGGCAGGAAAACGGAGCATGGATAATTTCGATACCCAACTGGCGCAGATACCCGCGCGCCAGACTTTCCCCAACTCTGCCAAACTCTTTGTTGATCCCGGTTCCCACCACTGATCCGGTTCTCCCCGTCCGATCGGAATCACGCGCATCACGGTCACGGTTCCATGTTCAAGCAAACGAATTATACCGGATCGAATAACCCCCGGCAATCGAGGACTCCCCGGAACGTTCTGCGATGAATGGGTGAAGGACCATGCCGCCGCAACGCCATAAGGTGCTCCTCTGTGCCGTACCCCATGTTATTTGCCCAGCCGTACTGCGGATACGTCCGGTTCCATACCCGCATAATCCGGTCGCGGATGACCTTGGCAATGATGCTGGCCGCGGCGATGGAATGGGACAGGCGGTCTCCTTTGATAATCGGTAGTTGCGGAATGGCGACAGCTTCGAGTCGAACGGCGTCCAGCAACAGGTAATCCGGAGTGATCCGGAGACGGCCAATGGCACGCTGCATGGCCAGCCGGGTCGCTTCGAGAATATTGATCCGGTCGATTTCATCCGCTCGAGCCAACCCAACGCCGACAGCGCGTGCGTGCGTGCGGATACGGTCGTACGCCCGGCTTCGTTGGCGAGGTGTCAGCCGTTTCGAATCGTCAACTTCGTCAATAAACTGCTCATGAAACAAAATGACTGCCGCAGCGACAACAGGACCGCACAAGGCACCCCGTCCCGCTTCGTCCAGACCCGCAACGGCACAATACCCGCTCCGTGCAGCCAGCTGTTCGTACTGATGGACATTGGCAATCAAGGGATTCGCGGCATCCGACACGGGCTTCAGTCGATCCGCTTCTCCTGGATACGGGCGTTTTTACCTGACAGCTTCCGCAGATAATACAGTTTCGCCCGGCGCACACGCCCTTTGCGCAAAACCTCGATTTTGGTGATAAACGGAGAATTGAACGGGAAAATCCGCTCCACACCCACGCCATACGATATTTTGCGCAGCGTGAACGTCGACGCAATACCCTTCCGGCGGATGGCGATGACATCACCCTCGAACGGCTGCCGACGCTCTTTCTCGCCTTCGCGGATCAACGTCCAGATCTTGATGTGGTCCCCCGGTTCGAATGTGGGAATGTCCGTTCGCATTAATTTGTTTGTGTGTGTTTTCAATAACGAATTCATCTTCAATCTCGCTTTCTTGTCAAAACCGTCCGTTGAACGACGTGGCGCTTACTTACCATTTTCCACGGGATCATTGCAAGCAAATAAATCCGGTCGCCTCACCCGCGTCCGGTTCAGTGACTCCTCTCGTCTCCATTCATCGATCCGCGCATGATTCCCCGATATCAGGATTTCCGGTACAATCATACCACGGAATTCCGCCGGGCGCGTATACTGCGGATATTTCAGCCGCGAACGCTCCAGGGAGTCGGTATCCACCGATTCCATATCGCCAACCACACCCGGGATCAGACGGGCCACGGTCTCGATAATCGCCATGGCGGCAATTTCTCCCCCGGACAACACATAGTCACCCACCGATAGATCCAGATCGATCAGTCCCATCCGCACCCGTTCGTCAACGCCTTCATATCGGCCGCAAATCAATGCAATACGCGTTTCCCGGGATACCAGTTCCCGGGCCAGCGCCTGGTTGAATGGTATACCCTGCGGGCTGAGAAGGATTTTCAACGGCGGCGGATCACCCAGGCTTTCAACACATGCATACAGCGGTTCCGGCTTCATGACCATTCCGGGACCGCCACCATACGGCGCATCGTCCACCGTTCGATGCCGGTCGTGCGTAAAATCCCGGGGATTGTGCGTGACCAGCCGAATCAACCCGCGTTCGAGCGCTTTTCCGACAACACCAACCCCCAGAACACCCGGGAAAATGTCAGGGAATAACGTGATGACATCAAAACGCAGCCTCTCCCCGGTCATATCGCGTCCATCGGATCCCATGTCACACGGCTTCCATCGGATCCACCTGCATCACGCCCCGGTCGAGATCCACGTTCCGAATGACCGACCGGATCGCCGGGATCAGCTCTTCGGAACCATCCTCCCTGCGGACACAATACACATCGTTCGCGCCGGTGACGATCACATCCTGCAGGATACCCAGATATCGTCCGTCCAGCATTTCCACACGAAGACCGATTAACTGGTGATGATAAAAGGTCCATTCCGGCAAGACCGGCAGACCATCCACCGGAATGACCAGCCGGCACCCCGCCAACCGCTCAGCCTCCGCCCGGTCCGTCACATTTTCGAAGGATACAATCACACCACCGCTGACCGGATGCATGCCGCAGATTGCCAGACACCGCATCGTTCCAGCAGGGGATTCACAATTGATTTCTTTCAGACCGTTCAGCCGATCCCATTCCACGTCGTCGATGACGGCGAAGACCGAGCCCTCCGTGCCGTGCGCTTTACGGATGACGCCCAGATATAACCATTCAGCGTTTTCTTTTTCCACAATCGAACACACCCGTCAATGATCCGTTCCGGGGTCGTTTTAATGATGCGTACCGGCGTTTTTCTCGACGATTTCCAGTATCACCCGTTTCCCTGCTTTCAGGGCCGCTGCATTGACAACCGTACGCAACGCCTTGGCTGTTCGGCCCTGACGACCGATAATCTTACCAAGATCCTCCGAAGCGACCTTCAATTCAAGAACCGTCGTTTGATCGCCGACACGTTCCGTCACTTCGACACGATCCGGGGTATCCAGCAATCCCTGGGCAATGTACAGGATTAACTCTCTCACGCTGTTCCTATCACCCGACGAGCCGGAAACTTATTCTGCAGGAGCCGTCGTTTCGCGACGCGCCCGACGAATGATCGGCTCGACTTTTTCCGTTGGGGTCGCGCCTTTTGCCAACCATTCATCGAGCAGTTTCAAATCGATTTTGATCGTCGGGGGTTCCTGATGGGGATCGTATGTCCCAAGATACTCGACGACCTTACTGGTCGGAGCTGTCCAATGATCAGCGACTACAATCCGATAATATGCGTTTTTCTTCGTTCCAATGCGCTGAAGTCTAATTCTTGTTGCCACTTTTGTTGTCCTCCTTGATTTCGTATCATCGTAACCGGCACAAGGTTCCCCTTTATAATGCAGATCACCGTATTTGTCTACTGGAAAAACATCCCCTTTCCCAGGCCCAGTTTCTTCTGCTTCCCGACTTTCTTGATGTTTTTCATCATTTTCCGGGTCTGTTCAAACTGCTTTAATAATCGATTCACATCCATCAACTCAGTTCCGCTCCCCCGAGCGATCCGACGCCGCCGGCCCGTGGAAATGATTTTCGGATTCCGACGCTCCTCGGGCGTCATCGAATCAATGATCGCCACGACATGCCGAATATCCTTCTCCGACGGCATCATTCCCTGCATTTTTGTCACCTTGCCCATGCCCGGAATCATCGACATCACCTGCTCCAATGACCCCAATCGCTGAATCTGAGTGATCTGCTTTTTAAAATCCTCCAGATTGAAGCTGTTGTCCAGCAGCTTCTTCTGCATTTTCATCCGGTCTTCTTCGGAAATTTCCCGCTCCGCCTTTTCGATCAACGATAACATATCCCCCATACCCAGAATACGCGACGCCATCCGATCCGGATGAAACGGCTCCAGAGGATTTAACTTCTCCCCCATACCCACCAGCTTCACGGGCTTGCCAGTCACCGATTTAATCGATAATGCCGCACCACCACGGGCATCACCGTCAAGCTTCGTCAGAATCACTCCGCTGATATCCAGGTCAGAATCAAATGTCGTCGCGATATTCACGGCGTCCTGCCCCGTCATCGCATCGGCAACCAGCAGAATTTCATCAGGAGACACCGCGCGCTTGATGTTTTTCAATTCATCCATCAGCGCCGTATCAATGTGGAGTCGACCTGCGGTATCCAGAATCACCGTATCGAACCCTTCCCGGCCGGCTTTTTCGACCGCATCCCGGCAGATATCCACCGGATCGAACTCCGCACCTGGAGCAAATACCTCCACACCGATCTGTCGGCCCAGCGTCTTCAATTGATCGATGGCTGCCGGTCGGTAGATATCGGCGGCAACCAACAGCGTTTTCCGGTTGTCTTTTCGAATCATGAAGGCCAGTTTTCCGCAGGATGTGGTTTTACCGGAACCCTGGAGACCGACCAGCATGTAAATCGTTGGAGGCGTTTTTGATCGGGTCAGCGGTTCGGCCCGAGCCCCCATCAGCTCAATCAATTCCTGGTGAACGATTTTGATGACCTGCTGCCCGGGGGTCAAACTCCGCAACACATCGGCCCCCACCGCCCGCTCACTGATCCGGTTCACAAACCGCTTCACCACACGGAAATTGACATCCGCTTCCAACAAAGCAATACGGACTTCCCGCAACGCATCAGCGATATTGTCATCGGTCAGTTTTGCATGACCACGTAATTTTTTAAACACTCCCTGCAGACGATCACTTAAATTGTCAAACATATTGCATACTCCTGGTATCACCGGAATCCAAAGCAATTGCAAAATAGAAAGAAACGATGCGATCCGTCAATATCAAGACCCCCGGCGCTTTTCGCGATTGGTCAGGACCCGCTTGGCATGATTGACCAGGGCACTGGGAATCTCTTTCGATTTGATGACATCCTTGAGGATGAAATCGTTCAGCGTGTTCAGCATCCGCGTGGACATGGTCAACGGCGTTTTTGGATTCAGTACCAATTCGCGACGGATGGCATTGGATTTTCCCCATTCACGATGCTGTGCGATCGCCCTCAAGACTTCTTCATATACCTGGCGGTTCGCAGCAATGATCTGGATTTCGAACTCAGTCATTTTGGGTCCTTCCACCACAGCCACAGCAACCTTCTTGTTTGGATCCATCACCAAAATCGCGCGCTCCTGTTTCGACCCCACCTTCGCCAAAATCAGCTTCTCCGCAGCTCCCATCTTCATCAGACGCATCCGGGTATCATGGATGAACTCGTCCTTGTGTTCTTCGGATTCTTCGAGTTCATGGTCATCGAACGACAGGTCACCCGCTACACCTTCAAGGTCATCCCCCAACCAGTCGTCCTTACCGGAGTCATCTTCGTCATCCTCCACCAGTGCGAATTCCAGCAAATCATCGAAACCATCCAGTTCCGCATGCACATCAGCCACAGCAGCTCCGCCGACTTCCTTGACCAATGTGTCGATATCCCACCCCGAATCAAAACCCTTGACGCTCTCCAAGTCCACATCACCCACAGAGAAATCGACATCGATGTCCTCCCCGGCAATCGCGACCAGTTCATCCGTATCGAGATTCACCGCGCCATCATCATCACCCATCCCATCCGCGAACGCTGTTACGTCAAGGTCAAGACCCTCTTCCAACTCCACCTGATCCGGAATCGTGCCCACCGCACCGTCGGATTCAACCAGCAGAACCGGATCCGCCGCGTTTCCGGGATCACTCGCCAACACCGAAGCGGCTTCCGGCGACTCACCCAGATCCACTATTTCATCAAACGGCACGTCAATATCAATTCGGAACCGCTCACGGAATTCATCCAATGCAAAATGGGTGACCCGGCTGACATTTTCGTTTGCCAACAGGTTTTTCAGAATCGCCGGACACTCCAGCATCTTATTCCTGTTCTGAGCGAGCACTTCCAGCGCCGATGGCGGTCCCTTTTCCGCAACCAAGACCAACGTCCGCTCTCGCACACGCCGGTTCAGAATGATCGCCTGGATGATTTCGTCGTCATCAATCAGCACCTCGGCGATAAAATGCAGCAGATCGGACGAGGTGGTATGCCCCTGCACCGAGGTCTGCAAAAATCCTCTCGGCATCATCGGCAACGTTTCACGCAACGTTTCGACAATCCGTGGATTTTTATCGAAAATCAAATACCCCAGCGCTTGAGTGAGTTCTTCTCCTTCGAGAGGTAATAATCCCTCGGCAATCGCCATTCTCATGCCAACCGGGGCTGTACCCGCTTTCAATCGCTCAAGAGGACCGTTCGCCATGTATACCTCCATGTCCGTCACTGTCATCATTTGAATGCGCCGGATCCATTATATATCGATCCACATCGGGAATAAATCGAATAACACCCGGCGGCGCTTCAGACAAGACCCGGCCCGTTCCCTCATCGATAATGGTCACGTCGGCCGGATTTTCAAACCACATCATGGTCTCGTCTTCGACAGCATAGAAGATCGTTTCTCCGGGAAACACGCCGCGCAATTCATCAGCACCCGTGGCCATGTCCTGGATCCGGATCCATGATCCGGTTTCCGAGCGAATCCGTACCCCGGTATATCCCGTTCGCACAGTCAGTACCGGTTCAATCACCGGAGGCTCAGTTGCGAGACTCACATTCGATCCCACCCACCCTCTGAGAATGGTTTCGCTGCTCGCCCATGTCATTCGTTTTCCGGTATTTATCCCGGTCGTTCCCTGGACAAACCCCCGCGAATCAATGCCCTCCTGAGGCCACAAAAGAACCATGACCAATCCCGTGATCAGAAAAAAACCCGCCAGCGGCCCCAAATGCGCATCCCATAACCGGTCGCTCCCTATCCGACCCGATTCCAGCTCCGGGTTACGAACCGGCCGGCCAGTCGATCGATGGAGAACCTCCAGATGCACCATATCAGGGTCCAGGCCAAGCCGATGAATATACATCCGCACAATCCCGCGGAGAAAGATCTCTCCCGGTAACCGATCAAACCGGCCGGCTTCGAAATCCGTCAATTGCCGGATCGAATACTTCGTTTCCAAAGACAGCTGATCGAGACTCACTCCACGCAATTCCCGCTCAGCCCGGAAATCCAGACCTCGATACATCATCAACGGCGCCCTATCTATCATCCCCTACCTCATCAGCTCCAACAGCGTCAGCGCCGGCAGCATCTGTCTCAGCGTCAGCGCCGGCAGCATCTGTCTCAGCGTCAGCGCCGGCAGCATCTGTCTCAGCGTCAGCGCTGGGAGCATCTGTCTCAGCGTCAGCGCCGGGAGCATTAACTGCGTCCCGGTCCGGGACCTCGCCGCTCGTCAGCCAGAATCGTACTTGCGAATTCATTTGCATCCGGGCGGCTTCCCGGCGCACGGCCTCGGTTACCCGGGTATTGGACAGCCATCGCCTCACAACCAGTGAATCGGTCATGATTGATCCGAGAAAGACCAGCAAGCGCCCCGAAGGTGACCCGGCCAGGCGGATTTG
>JAFGMN010000018.1 GCA_016927515.1 candidate division CSSED10-310 bacterium
ACCATGCCTCTCGCCGGTGCCACCATCGAAGTGCAAGGCCCCGGATACAGCGGCACCAGCGGCGGTGACGGCAGTTACTCGATCGAAAACGTCATGATCGGTTCCTATACGGTGACCTGCGAAGCGCCGGGCTACCTGCCCGCCAGCATCGACAACGTGGTCATCGAAGCCGGTATGACAACGGAACTGGATTTCGATCTGCTCTACGTCGACATCGATGTCGATCCGGCGAGCATTACAGTGAACGTTCCCGTGGGTGGTACTCAAACGGAAACACTGACGATCATCAACGAAGGAACCTCCAACCTGTCCTTCAACCTGGGCATCACACCTCCAGGAACCGATGACGTCGGCACCTGGACCAACGTGACGCCGGTAACCACCGCCATTCAGTGGCCGTTCTCCACCGTTCACCAGGGCAAACTGTTCTATATCGGCGGTTTGTTCCCCGACGGTGCAGGCAGCAGCTACATGGTTGGCACCGTGAATATCTTCGACATTGCGACCAGCACCTGGACGACCGGCGCATCGATGCCGACGATGGCATTCAGTGGCGTCTGTGTCGGAAACAGCGGCAAGATCTACTGCATCGGCGGTTTCGGTGACCTGTCCTTCAACGGTATCAACGCCGTTCAGATCTATGATGTCGCTGCCGATACATGGTCCACAGGAACAGCCCTGCCGACAGCCCGCGGTGGAAACGCCGGCGGCATCATCGGCGGCAAGATTTACAGCGTCGGCGGATCGACGACCTCGAGCTTCCCGACGGACAACGTCTGCTACGAGTACGATATCGCGGGCAATACCTGGACCACACTGGATGACGCTCCGATCGCCAGCACCTACGGCATCAGCCTGGGCGGCGGTTGCGCTTACAACGGCATGCTGTATGTCGGCGGTCACTTCTCGTCATTATACACCGGCTGGTACATGCTCGATCCGTCTCAGCCCTCCGGCAGCCAGTGGACCACCCTGACGGCTCCGCCGTCCGGTTTCGGTAACCTGACCCCGATCTTCGTCCCAATGGAAACCGAAGGCTTCATCTGCGGTTTCGGTGCCGGCTACGACTGGACCGCCACAGGCGCAACCTACAAGTATGACCCGGTTGCCAATACCTGGACCAACCTGAATGCTCCGTTGACAACGGCCACCCTGGGCGGCGCCGGCGGCGGTGAAGGCGGCATGATCTATTACTACGGCGGAACCAACGGCTCCGGCCCGACAACCCCGCCTCCATTCATGAGCAATACCTACAGCTACATCACCTGGGTCTCCGTGAGCCCGACCTCCGGTACCGTGCCTCCAGCCAGCAGCACCGATGTCACCGTCAGCTTTGACGCAGCAGCCGCGGGTGGCGTTGGCACATACGAAGCATGGATCGTCTGCGGAAGCAATGATCCGGATGAAAATCCGATCAATATTCCCGTGACCATGAACGTATACGAAGGCGCAACACCGACTCCGCCCGACCCGACTGCGACTCCGACCGAACCCGGCCCGACCAATACACCGACCCCGACACAGGGCCCCGGCGAAAACTACCTGATGATCATGAATACCGCCGGCTGCAACGATGATACCATCACCGTGTCGGTTATGATGAGCAATGCGACAGTACCCGTCGACGCCGTGACATTCCATGTATCCTACAATCCGGAAATGCTGACTTACCAGAGCTGCGTGGCCGGTGAATTGGATCCGGGATGGACAATGTTCGACTGCCTGGAAAACACCGCCGGTGATGTCACCGTGGCCGGTTTCGCTCTTCCGCCTGCCGTCATTGCCGAAGGCAGCTACGGCTCCCTGGTCGATCTCCGGTTCCTCGTTTCGTGCGCAGCCTGCGAAGAAGGCGATACGAGCCTCATGTCCGCGTTCGATCTGCGCGACGACATCGAAGAATTCGACGTAATCGACGGTACCTTTACCTACACCTGCTTCCCCACACCTACACCGACTCCGACCGAACCCACCAACCCGCCCACCAATACACCGACCCCGATAATAGTACCACCAACGGATACCCCGACCGTTCCACCCACCAACACACCAACTCCGACAACGGCTCCACCAACAGATACCCCGACCGTTCCACCCACCAACACACCGACTCCGACCATGGTTCCGCCAACCAGTACCCCGACGACCGTGCCGCCGACCAATACCCCGACCATGGCTCCGCCAACTGCAACACCGACCGAACCAGCTTGCGATTATCTCGGAACCAAACTCGATATTTCGCAGGATGAACCGTTCCAGGCCGGCGATGAATTCTGGTTGAACTGCAATGTGTGCAACAACACCGGTTCGCCAATGGAAGACATCCCGACTGCGATTCTGCTCGGTGTCTACGGTCAATTCTGGTACTGGCCGACCTGGAGTATGGACTTCGCGTTCGAATACAAAGATTACCCGATCGACTTGACGGTCATCGAAGTATTCGAACCGTTCATTTGGCCATCGGTCAGCGGCTCGGCAATGAACCTCGAGTTCTACAGCGCCCTGCTGACCCCGGCGATGGATAACATTATGGGTGAAATCGGTTACGTAACTTTCGGTTACACCGAATAGCAATCACCCAGAAATACTGAAATAAAACGGCCGGCAAATTGCCGGCCGTTCTTTTTTTTCTCCACTCTGAAAATCACATCGGCTCGTCGCCTCGGCGATTGTCAGGTTTTCATTCTGAAGAATATTTTCGCAGATACCGAATAAGACCGTTCATGTCCCGTGCTGATTTAATGAACCGATCATTGATACTGAAAAAATCCGCTCCGTTGAAGATGAGTTCCTCGAGGGCGGTCTCTACCATTTCCGGTGCAACCCATCCATCCACTGCTGCGGACACCATTTCCAATGCCAGTTTTGAGCGGCAATCGGAAATCTCCAGGACCCAGTCGGCCGGATCGGGCTGATGACCGTCAATGTAGATGATTTTGGGGTAGCCACCGATACCGGCGGTTTGCGACAGAGCTTGGTGGAGACCTTTCAGTAGTGCGAACAGACCCTTGTTTCTGGGAATGGGTTCGTCACCCCGGCGCTGAACAAGGGGGCGCGTATCGGCAAACCGGGCAAAGTTCAGATCACAGGTGTCCCGGCCAGAACCCTGTGCCGTGAAAATCTCCTGGACTTCCTCACACACCGGCCATCGTTCGGTCATATAGTACATCCGGAAACCATCGTCGGGATGATATCCCGCCAGAATCTGGGAGTTCCCGAATATCCCTTTGACCTCTTCAGAACTTTCGCTGAAGGTCAGAAATTTCAACGCATCCTTCACTTGCTCCGTGTTTGTGATCTTCACCTTTTCTCCTGCGCTGTCCAGGTAGTATCCCCGGATCAGATCCCGGGAAGTGAACCCGAAGCGACCGTGAAGAAAATCATCGATATGCGCTTGCTTGACCTGAATAATCGTGCGGAATGCAATTCGGACCAATTCAGGCAGCCGGGCGATACGCCGGGCCTGTTCTTCGCCCTGATCACGGGCGGAGGTATATTCGGAGGTTATCGCCCGGGTAATCTCGGCAATCCATTCATCGCCGATGGAGCTTGTCCCGGTCTGTCCCATAAACATGACGCTTCGGCTCGATCGCGTCATGTCCGGCTCCACGATCCGCCGGATTTTTTCGGGGGTATAAAATATCATCCATTCCGGATTCCAGTAACGGGCTTCATCGCATAGAAGCAATCCGGATCGCTGATCCAGTCTCAATGCATTGATCGATGTCATCGCATATCTCCTTTCCGCAGCGTTTCCATCCGGTCGATTTCCGCACGTTTATAGCCTCTGAGGACCAATTCGAGAGCACCGGCATTGACCGATGCGGCAAACATCGCTTTTTCCACCGTTTCCACCGGAACAGCTTTGAACACCAGATCATCGATCAGCGCTTCTGCCGTGTTTCGTTCCAGAAGGTGGGCCCGTACGGCTCGGACCAGTTCGGTTGTCAAGCGGGCCGGATCGTCGAATATCTGTCGGTACTGGCGTTCAGGGGATCCGGCGGTTCGATCGAGGATGATGAAATTGTAATTTCCGCCGACTTCCTTGAAGTGTTCCCCCGCCAGGT
>JAFGMN010000019.1 GCA_016927515.1 candidate division CSSED10-310 bacterium
CATAAGCAGACAACCATTGCCGGGAAACTTCGGCCAGGGGTGTTTCCGGATCGCTGAAAACCGGACTGGCAGCGGGTAGAGCGTGTACCGAACACGAGTCAGCAGGCCATTTCGCAAGCCGGATCAGCTCATGACTCAGGATGTCCAGATTCCGTTGGACCATTTTTTCCAATCGCTTTCCAGTAATCGAGCAAAGCCTCGATAATCTGATCTTGAATCTGTTTCGAATCCCGATGCCGGGACCGGTTATTGTTGATCAAGATAGAAAACGCAAGCCCTTTGCCTCCTCGTCCGTCAACGAGACCGGTCAAACATACCACATTATCGATCAACCCCGTTTTGCCGCGAACCAACCGCTTTTCTGGATGATCCTTCAACCGGCGACGTAACGTTCCATCGACGCCGGCAACAGGCAGCATCGTGACAAATTCCGGACCAAACGACGATTCGTTGACGGCATATCGCATGATATCGACGAACTGCCGTGCCGATATCCGGTTGTTCATCGACAGTCCGGATCCATCACTCATCACCATTCCCTCCGTCGAAACGCACCCTGTCTTCTGTAGATAGCCGAGGATTGCATCGAGACCCTGGCGGGTTGTGCCCGGTTTTCCATGTACCTCCGCCGCAATGGTTTTAACCGCTTGCTCCATCATGAAATTGTTCGAAAACTTGTTTGCTTTTTGCAGAAGAATGAAAAGGGGATCCGACTGGTAAAGTGTTACCTCGCCAGCGGAATCCGGTGTTTTTCCGGGCTGGACGGTTCCCCGGACAATGACGCCGTTCTGTTCGAGATAGTGTTTGAACGCGTATCCCGCATAGCGAGCGGAATCGCTGACATGCCGATAATAGGACTGAGTCTCGCATCCAGCCGGCATCCTTCCTTTGACCACAAGCGAGCAGAAACCATCTTGTTCCTTGATGTCCAAAATCAGCGTTATCTTACTCCCTTTTTCACCGGTTGTTGGTTCACCCGATACCTGAAAATACTCCAATGCGGGATCGGCAATGATTGTGACGGGTTGACCTGGAAGCGAACCGGGCGTTGCCACCACGGAAACTGCATTGAAATTGAATGCCAGGCCACCGGTCGGCGCGTTGTACCACAGAGGCATTTTAATTCGTTGCCAATCCGGAGACGGGATACCGTTGTCATCGAAAATGGAACCATCGGCGACGATATCTCCTTTCACTTCCCGGATACCGGCGGTATATACCTGATTTGCAAGAATCCACAACTGCTCTTTTACAAGAAAGGGATCTCCACCCCCGATGATGTATAGATTACCTTCGACGATTGCCTGCGTTCCCGATTCATCCCGCATGACGTGAGTTGAAAACGCATATTCCGGCGACAGCAAACCCAGTGCACCGATGGTTGTCAGAATTTTTTGATTTGATGCCGGTTTCAGAGGCAGATCGGGGTTGTGCTCAAACACGCTTCGTCCGGTCGACAGCTCCGACACGTAAATCCCTACCTGTCCCTCCCGGCAGACACGATGTCCGAGTACGGCTGTTATTGCTCGATGGAGGTGGTCATCAGCATTGAGCACCGAGTTTTCATCCGCCGTCACGGGCAGACCGATCAAGAGAATACAAATCACGTGTAAGCAGAGAAATCGTCGATAAATTGTCATGACTCTCCCGAGTAAGTAGGCAGGCACCCCGATTCGGGTCAGTGCACAGTCCGTGTATCTGGGTCGTCGGTCGATTTCATTTCAGCAGGTCGTCATCGATTTCATGCATCATGGTCTCATGAAAACGCGCCGCCTTGGACGCATCTTTCCTTTCCATCACCCGGTCCTGCAGTTTGCCGAGAATGGTTTTTTCCTTGTATCGAAGAACGACCTCACCCAGTTGCAGCAGATCATCATGTTCCAGCAGTGTCGCTTCAGAAAGACGTTTTCCGTTGATGAACGTTCCATTGCTCGATTTCAGATCGGTAACGAAATACTGATCCTCAGTCAACCGCAGTTGAGCATGCCGCCGGGAGACTGATTTATCGTTGATTTGAACCAGGTTGACCGGCGATCGCCCGATCGTCAGAACGGCTTGACGTAAATGATAACTGTCTCCTATACCTGGTCCTCTTTCAACAATCAGCCACCCGCTCATGCTTTGCCTCCTGAATCACTCACCGTCCGGCGGGAATTACAGTCCAACCCATCAAACAACCCCGGCTGGCGATACGTCAGATACGCCGGACATCTCGAAGCATACCGACAGGACACCTTGCAGATCTCGATGTTGATCCGGGGATTGTTCCGTCGCTTGGGGCACACAAGATAAATCGTTTCCCGACGCGTTTCCATTCCCTTATTTTACATAAACCTGTGCGGTAAACCACCAGTTTTTTCATTCGCATAAAGCTCTTGCTCCTGCATCCCATTCATTGTAATTTCTGAAAGTCATTGGTTTCGAACAGCTGGAGGTGTTTCATGATTCGATTTCTATGCGCATTTATGACTGTATTGCTGATCGCGGGCTGCTCATCCGAGATTCCGAAGAAAGCGGAACAGCCAGCCACGGTCGATACACAACCTGAACAACCGATGGAACCCAAGCGGTCCAGCGAGCCGGAACCGGATACGATTTTTTCGGCTGCTGCCAAGGGTCAGTTGGCCACGATTATGCGCCTGCTGGATGAAGGCACCGATGTCAATCTGAAGGATGCTTCAGGAATGACTGCGTTGTCATGGGCATCGATGCGGGGCCGAGCCGGAATTGTCCGCTATCTTCTGGAACACAATGCCAATCCCAATATCCCCGATGACAAAGGACTGTATCCGCTGCACAAAGCGTGTCTTTTCGGCGATGAAAGCGTTATCCAGAATCTTTTGGATTTCAATGCGGATGTAAATGCGGCAGGTCCCGAGGGAGTCAAGGCCATTGATATTGCTCGTCGGATGAAACGGGAAAAGGCGGTTGAACTCCTCGAAATCGCGATGGCCAAAAAGAAATGATCTGTCCATCTGTTCAGAGATAAACGAACCGTCAGAATTCCTCGGTATCGATCAATTTCCTGGAACCGGGGCATACCATCTACTGGCTGGAACCACGTATTGATTCGGATCCGGCAGCGCTGAATGGATCTATCTCCGGCTTCTCTCCGATTGCTCTCCGGTTTCTCGGAATCGCTGCATTCTCACCCTGCCATTGAACCGCCAGTAAATCGAAGCGGATATGATCTCAGGAAATGCATGTGATTGGCTGCATTCAGGGGCTCGGGTCCGAATTTTGCAGTGTTTGGGTTGGGTTTTTGGTTGTCACACAACTCACTATCAGGGGGAAGCAACGTGAAAGGGAGATTTCAATGGTTATCAGTCACATTGGTGATTCTGTTATCGCCGATGTCCATACTGACCGTATCGGGATTCGATATCCCGGAAGAGAATCCGGTATCCCGGGCACTTCTTGTCGTACCGCATCAGGACATCCAGGTAACTCCATCAGTGGAAAACTTTTTCCATTTTGACGGAACTCGCCCGGCCATCGCCGGATATGATCAATTCCTTAACCGGTTCGGCGCTCAATGGGATATTCAGTACGACCGGCGCAATAACCGGCCGGACATCATTTCCGGACAGGGTATTCCGATGATACCGGGAGCTGGAAACGAGTTAACGATGAAGGACGTGCTACTCGATGGGCGCTCGATTCAGAGCATCGATGCATCGATCATGATCGATCTCACCCGGCAGTTCATTATAGACCAGAACGATCTGCTCCGACTGGACCTGTCTCAATTGGAACCCGATCTGGATAATACCCTGACATTCGGTTCCAACAACCGGATCTGGCTTGTGCATTTCAAACAGGTGTATGCCGGAATCGAAGTCAAGTTTGCCGATGTCTTCTTCCGATATAATGCCGGTAACCTGACGCAATTCGGCGCGCACCGGTATGTGGATATTCCGGACGGTCTGAGCGCGATTCCTGAAGTGAAAGGAGAAGATGCCCTGACCATTTCTGTGAATCATGCTGAGACGGAGTGTACCGGTGAATTGGACGTATTTGAATCGCCGGAACTGTTTTGGGTCCCGGTATTTAGTGATGCTGATGGCGTGAAGAAGCCGGGCGAGATTTACGATGGCCCAGCCGGTGAGGGATATGGGCTTCGCCTGGCATGGGAGTTAAAGTTTCGTCTGTTGCCGAACGCTGAAACGTGGTATTCCGTCGTCGATGCTCAGACCGGCGAAATCCTCAGTTTCCGTGATTCGAATATGTATGAGTCCGTCTTTGGCGGAGTCTATCCCGTGACCAATTTGGATCCGGAAGTACTGCTCCCATTTCCATTCGTCACAACATCCGCAGGAAATTCGACGTCTGGCGGTCAATTCAACTCCGCAGGATCGACCTCTGCTGATCTGAACGGCCAATATGTCCGAATCAGTGACAGCTGTGGCGCTATCAGCCTCAGTTCCACCAGCGATCTGGATTTCGGTTCCAGCGGCGGTCAGGACTGCACGACGCCGGGTTTCGGTGGTGCTGGCAACACGCATGCGTCCCGCTCCTGTTTCTACCACCTCAGCCAAATCAAGTTCAAAGCCATGGGATACCTCCCCACAAATACCTGGCTGCAGGGAAAAGTCCGATCGAACCTGAACATCAACAATACGTGCAACGCATATTGGGATGGCAGCAGCGTTAACTTTTACCGGTCTGGCGGAGGCTGTTCGAACACGGGTGAAATCGCTTCAGTATTTCTGCATGAATGGGGTCACGGTCTTGATTATAACACCGGGACATCGTCCAGTGAAATGGCGTCAGCGGAAGGCGTCGCGGATTCCATGAGTTTTCTGCAGACAGGTGTTGCCTGTATCGGACACAACTTTACTCCGGGCGACCCCTGTAGTTTCGGCTGTGGTAGCGATTGCACCGGTGTCCGGGATCCCAGTGTCCGGCCGGCAATCAGTCCATCAACTATTGCTTCGAGTCCGGCCGATTGTGATCGCTGGAGTTGCCCATATAGTGGGTACGAAGGAATTATGGGATATGAAGGGCATTGTGAATCCCTGATTTCCGGTGGAGCGGTTTGGGATGTAGCGACCAATTTGGCAACCTCGCACGGAGCGGCAGGATGGGAGTTGGCCAACCGGATCTTTTTAGAGGGAATGGGGGATTACCGTGGCGCGTATCAACTGGTATCTGGTGGAACCTGTAATCCGAGTGCTGTCGTCAATGGATGCGGAGCGCAAAACTGGTTTACCGTCTGGATCTTCATGGACGACGATAACGGCAATCTGGCTGACGGAACGCCGCATGCGGAGCAGATTTGGGATGGATTTGCGAACCACGGGATCGCTTGCGGCAACCGGCCGGTCAACTATACCGTCTGCGCCAATCTGGCGACCCCCATTTTAACCGCTGTGCCCGGAGATGAATCGGCGACATTAAGCTGGACCAGCGTTCCAAATGCCGATCGCTATATCCTCTACAGAAACACGGCGGGATGCACGTTTGCCATGAATATCATCGCCACAACCAGTTCGCTCCAATACGTAGACACGACCGTGGCCAACGATTTTACTTACTATTATGCCGTGCAGGCGGTCGGACTGAACGATCAATGCCGCAGTCTGTTCTCCACCTGCACTCCGGTTGAAATAACCGGATGCATCAATCCACCATTGGTCAATGCCGGAAACGATGTGGAAACGTGCCCCGGGAATGCCGTGACACTGGGCGGGAACCCGACAGCAACCAACGGTACGCCACCGTTCAACTACCTGTGGACTCCGGGCAACCACACAACAGCAAACCCCGTTATATATCCCAATCAGACAACAACCTACACAGTCACCGTCACCGATGCCATCGGATGCGTCGGTATGGATTCGGTTACCGTGATTATGGACGCTCCCGCTGTCAACGCCGGATTCGATCAGTTCACGTGCGCGGGATATTGCGTGCAACTCGGCACCGCTCCCGTTTCCGGTTACGTCTATTCCTGGACACCCACCACAGGTCTCAGTAATCCGACCATCGCCAATCCAACTGCCTGCGTAACGGAAACAACCCAATATACAGTGACCGTAACCGCCGACGGGTACCTTTGCCAGGGCCAGGATCACGTCTCTGTTTTCGTCGATCTGCCGTCCCTGGCAGTATCGAATGTCGAAATCCTGTCGGATTCCGGTGACGGCGACGGATTTCTGGAAGCGGGGGAGAGCGGCGAACTCCGTATCTCCCTGATGAATCAAGGGTTTGTTCCTTCATACGATACTCTGGCCTATTTGACTCCATCGGATCCCTACCTGTACATCGTGAGTGATCCACAATTTATCGGCGATATCGGATTCGGCGGAATGGAGCAGTTCACATGCACGGTAATCGTCGATCAGCGGCATTCCTGTCCGGTGATCCAGGTGGTCGAGATCGGTTTGGAAGCCTGCGGAGGTTCAATTCAGGGAATTCCGATGAATCTGACCCTGGGTCAGCCCGGTGGTACGGAATTGATCTATTCCACCGGATTCGAAGGACCGGACGACGAAGGCTGGACCCACGCGCAGGTCCAAACTCAGGACGACTGGCAGCGGGATGTACCACAGGGAACCAGTAGTTACGATCCTGGCTCAGCCTATGAGGGTGCATATTGCTGGGGTAATGATCACGGCCAATCGGGATGGGACGGAAACTACAAGAATAATGTCAACAACTATCTCGAATCCCCCTCCTTCAATTGTTCCGGAAAAACAGGCGTTAAAATCCAGTTCATGCGGTGGT
Organism: candidate division CSSED10-310 bacterium; assembly: GCA_016927515.1. Taxonomy (GTDB): domain Bacteria; phylum CSSED10-310; class CSSED10-310; order CSSED10-310; family CSSED10-310; genus JAFGMN01. The sequence goes on from JAFGMN010000019.1 coordinate 6,730, forward strand.
TAAGTGTTGAAGAGGGTGTTTACGATCAGGCTTCCCTTTCAGTGAACAGCAATGCTGTCTGGCAGAATCCGGCGAGCGGTAACCATCTCGATACCAGTTGGATCCCTCTCGAATACGATATATCCACTTGGGCCGATGATAATCCCAGTGTGCGCATCCGGTTTACACTGGAATCCGACGAAGGTCTGACCTTCGGTGGATGGAATATCGATCAGTTCGCTATTCTGGCGGACAGCGATCCGGAATGTGATGTGTTCGATTGCGATGCCGCTGAAGCTCTCGCCGGGAACGATCAGAGTGTTCCCGCTGGTTCCCAGGTCACCCTCGATGGTAGCGGATCGTATGTGACTGGCTGTGTGTCCGGAGTCGAATATCGATGGATCGGCGGCGGATTACCCGGCAGCTGGACCGATGATCCCATTGCAGTAGATACCGTCACTTCCGCCACAACGTATTCACTGACTATCCGGTGTGCCGCAGGGCCCGGTGTCCCTACCTGCACAGACAGTGACACCGTGACAATCTATATCAACGGTCAACCCACTCCGACAAGCATTCCACCAACCTTCACTCCAGTACCCGATACACCCACACCGACCATGACCGCAACACCCACAGCCACGCTCACCCCAACCTTCACTCCGACGCAACCCGCAACCGCCACCCCCACACCGACAACCCCACCCGGAGAACCAACAAATACACCATTCCCAACCAATACTCCGACGCCAACGCATACGAACCCACCCCAACCAACGTCCACTTCAACACCCGAGCCCCAGACAATCCATCTCGATCTGTTGATGAGTCAATCGATATTCCAGAGCGGTGACTGGTTTGATTTGACAACACACGTTTGGAATCCCGGACCCGATTACCCGGTCGACGAATATCTGATGCTCGAAGTGTACGGCAGCTATTGGTTCTATCCTGACTGGTCCATGACCCTCACACACAACTTCCGCATGCTATCTTCGGGAGATAACTATCAGACGATTATGGCATTCACCTGGCCACAGGTTTCGGGATCCGCTTCAGGTCTCCACTTCTTCTATGTCCTGACGAAACCGGCCACATTCGAAATTGTCAGTAATCTGGCCACTGCTACATTCGGCTATAACTGATACCGGCTGACCAACCCATAGACGGTGATCCCTTGTTGGATCACCGTTTTTTTTTATGATAGTCTCCTTCCCGATCGATCGGATCACCGGGAATAAGCTACGATGAACCACAATGAAGAAACCCAATGAAACGACTCGGAAATGAACGCGATGAAAAAGCAGGTTAAAAAGGCACGGTAATGAAATTGCTAATAGAAGATCGAGATGTCATTGATGTGAATGCCGGTGATTCCTTGGTGGAAATCGCCCGCCAGTTCCAGAAAGATCATCAGTTTCCCATTGTTCTGGCGCGAGCCAACAACCGGTTAGTTGATCTATGGTATAAACCCGTTGGCGACACGCGGATTGAATTCATTGATCTTGGAATGGTGGACGGCATTAAATCGTACCGGCATGCTCTTGTTTTTGTAATGCTTCGCGCATTCCATGAGCGGTATCCCGAAATGCGGCTGATCGTCGCCCACTCTTTAGGGCGTGCATTTTATATTTCACCTAAAAACGGGGATGAAATCACTGATTTCATGCTGCAACAGGTGCGGGAGCGAATGATGGCGATTGCCGAGATGGATGAACCGTTCGTTCGAACGAAGGTGAAGCGGGAAGACGCCATTATCGAGATGCAAAACGAGGGACTGGACGATAAAGTCCGGTTGTTGCGATGGATCGATCAGGAGTATATCCATCTGTACCGGTTCGGCGAATTGAAAGAGTATTTTTTTCGTCCCTTGGTTCCGTCATCGGGGTGTCTGACTCGTTTCTGCCTGGATAAATACCACTCCGGCTTTCTTTTAGGAACTCCGAGCCACGCAACACCGGGTCGAATTACGCCGGTAACCCGATACAACAAATTGTTCCAGATTTTTCAGGAGTATGAAACGTGGGGACGTATACTTGAGATCAGCGATGTCGGACACTTGAACGAATCTGTCGCGAAAAGCAGGATCAAAGATATCATGCTGATCTGCGAAACACTTCACGAGAAGAAAATCGGTAACATCGCAGACCGGATCCAGGTGACATCACCCCGTCCCCGGGTCATCCTGATCGCGGGTCCATCATCTTCCGGCAAGACAACGTTTTCCAAACGCCTGGCTCTTCATCTCAAAGTCAATAAACTGACACCGCACACGATCGAAATGGACGATTACTTCGTGCCACGCACCCGAACACCCCGGCTCCCCAGCGGCGAATACGACTATGAAAACATAGAAGCCATCGACCTCGAACTCTTCAACCACCATATGATCCAGTTACTTAACGGTGAAACCATCGAACTTCCTCATTACGATTTCGGCACCGGTGTGCAAACGCCATCCGGCCGTATGATGACCCTTAAAAACGGGGATGTTCTCATCGTTGAGGGAATCCATGGGTTGAACAACCGGTTGACCAAGTCCGTGCCGGATCACGACAAATTTAAAATCTACGTCAGTGCACTGACTCACCTGAATATCGATGACCACAACCGCTTCTCGACAACGGATACCCGCCTGTTGAGACGGATCGTTCGTGACAGCCACTTCCGTTCGTATCGAGCCCTGGAAACGCTTCGGCGCTGGCCCTTGGTACGTGAAGGAGAAAACCAGTGGATATTCCCCTACCAAGAAGATGCCGATGTGATTTTTAACTCCTCTTTACCCTATGAAATCAGCGTTCTGCGATCATTCGCAATTCCCGTTCTCATGAAGATTCCTCGAACGGAACCGGAGTATTCCGAGGCTCGCCGGTTGATGGACCTGCTGTTATGCTTCCGGGAGGTATCAACCGCTGACGTTCCCTATATATCGATTCTCCGGGAATTCGTGGGCGGCAGCATTTTTCAATAAGGGGACGCAATGGCCCGCATCCTGCTGGTTTTTCCTCCATCTGCTTATCGCAATCACACGCCACCGCTGAACCTGGCATATCTCGCCGCTGTACTTGAGAAGGATGGGCACGAGGTTCAGATTCTGGACCTTTCAGCTTTCCATCCACCATGTACTCCGGATGAAGCCATCGCTATCGCGCGTGATTTCAATCCGCTCTGGATCGGTATCACGCTTAATGTGATTTTCATCAAACCTGCATATGAATGGATACAAAAAATCCGGACCCTCAAGATACCAATAGTGGCCGGTGGACCACATCCAAGCCTGCTGTTCGACGAAGCGATTGAGAATGGATGTGACATCGTTGTACGGGGTGAAGGAGAACAGACGGTTTGTGAACTGACCCGTGCGCTTCACCAAGGAACGCCTCTCGACACCATCCCCGGTTTGGTTTTCCGTGATGATCATCGAACCATACGGAATACCGGTTTTCGAAAACCGATAGCGGATCTTGATGAGTTGCCGTTCCCGGCCAAACATCTTTTTCCACGCCATTGGTATACGGATGATTCCCCCACCTATCAGGTCTACGGCGCGATTTTTTCAGGTCGCGGTTGCCCCGCAGCTTGCACATATTGCTACAAGGGTGTTTTCGGGCCTGGATGCCGATTCCGTAGCGCGGAAAACGTATTCGAAGAAATGCTGTTCTTGAATCGTACTTACAACGTGACAGCTTTCGAATTCATGGATGATGCTTTTTCTGCAGACTTGGATCGCGTGGACCAATTATGCGATCTCATCAATCGAACACCCGGACTCGATATATGCTGGCAGTGCACGACCCGATTGGACCTGACACGCCCCGACCTGCTCCAGAAAATGAAAAAAAGCGGATGCTTTAGGATTTTTTATGGATTGGAAAGCGGTGATCAGGATACCCTTTTTCGGGTCAATAAACACCTCGATCTCAACCATGCCATTCAGGTTCTCGAATGGACACATACACTGGGAATCCGGACCATTGTCGGCTTCATGTGGGGATTTCCTTGGGACTCTCCAGCCAGTGTTAAAGCCTCCATCCGATTACTTCGGACTATCGCCCCCTTCGTCGATGAATTTAATCCCCTGGGCATCCTGATCCCTGTCCCCGGGACGCGGTTGTTCGAAGATTGTCGGAATCGATATCACTTGGACCACTGGTGGATTGAGGATCGATTTGGCCGGCTCTATCGCGACAATGTCGTGTTTCCCTACTTTCAACGCCGTTTTTACAACGATTTCGCTTTACTGAACGATGGTTTCTTCCCATATTCACCTCAGGTCCGGCGGCTAATCCGAAAAGGAACCTCTTTTATCGGAAGGCACAATGTGCTCCGTAACACACCGCTATACAGGGCAATACCGGTTTTAGGTGCCGTGATGCTGTCCCGATTGCTGTTTTTGATCCATCCCCGGTTGGAGCAGTTTGTTTTCGGCTGTCTCACTACCGCCCGTGCACGTGTGCGGAAAAAAAGAACACGATGAATACCGATCCTGCCAACCGTCGACCCATTCAGGCCGTCACGCTGGGATATGCGTCCATCGATCATTTTATTCGCGTTGAAAAATTTCCTCGACTCGGTCAAAAGATACCGTTTCACGGGTATTCTGTAATGGGTGGAGGCCAGGCGGCAACCGCCGCAGTCGCTTTGGCTCGCTGGGGACTCTCGGTTCGCTGTATTGGCCGTGTCGGAGGAGATGAAACGGGGGATCGGGCGATTCAGTGGCTTCAGGATGAACATGTGGTCACGGATAGCATGATTAAAACCCCGGGTTTGACCAGTCAGACGGCATACATCATTGTGCCCGATGATTGTGGTGAACGCACGGTCATTTGGAATCGGCAACCCGGATTGAACCTCCGACCCGCTGATCTCCGTAAAGAATGGTTCGATGGGGTTTCAGTTCTTTTTCTCGACGGACACGAAATCGATGCCGCTGTCACGGCCGCACGGTGGGTGAAACAACAGGGTGGAAAAGTGGTTCTGGACGCGGAGCATATCGGTGTCGAGCGCGATTCACTGCTCGCTCATACGGATATCGCCTTTGGAAGTGAAGACTTCGGTATGCGGGAGTTCGGTGTCAGCGATCCCATTGAAACGATCGGCATCCTTCGCGGGTATGGAATCCCACTGGCGGGAGTCACTCTGGGTGCCCGGGGAAGTCTGGCGGATTGGGGTGAGGGAATACGCCGGTTCAGTGCTGTTCCCGTGCGAGCCATTGACACAACGGGTGCAGGAGATATTTATCATGCCGCATTGACATACGGTATTTTACACGGGATGCCCTGGGAACATCTGATATCGTTCGCGTCCATTGCCGCCAGCCTAAGTTGCAGGGCTCTTGGTGGCCGCGCCGCTATCCCTTCACTGGAAGAAATCACGGAACATACTGTCTCGGAAGACCGCCTGGAGAAAACGAATGAATGCTGAATTGATGCCGCGGTTCAGGATCATTCCAGGTGAACGCAGGCATGTGGCGGGGTTTCATTGCGAGCCGGATCAAGCGTTTTTCGATCGGCTGATACGAAAAAAACCATTAGCGGCCGTTTCGCGCCATCTGGCTGAGGCGATTGAAGCCAGTCGACAAGAAACGGGGCAATGGGTCCGGACTGCGGCCATTTATGGTCTGTTTATACCGGATGACACCATGGCACACGGGTTTCCCGGTGCGAATCTTGTGGCCCTGGCTTTGGTGACATGTGGCCGGGATCTCGACATTGCCATAGATCGACGAACTAGACTCAATGATGTGCTGGGAAGTTTCCTTCTCGATGCATGGGGTAGTGCCTGGGTGGAAGGAGCGGTCAGTGTCATTGACCGCATGATTCGGCTGGAAGCCGGTTTACTGGGATTGAATGGCGGAAAGCGCCGCAGTCCCGGATATCCGCCGTGGCAAATCACGGACCAGCGGCACCTGATCGATCGGCTTCACGGCACCGACATGGGCATATCCCTGACGGATTCGCTCATGCTGATACCCAGAAAATCCGTCAGTTTCGGTATTCCTCTGACGCCAGCAACCTGAATTTTTCCAGTGTCCATGAATCCGCGGGATGTATTTCCGGCGGCTGACCGGGCATGATTTCTATGGATAGATGGTCCAGTTCAACCCCACGATCCCCTAGTTCTGCCTGGCACCGGTGTGCTGCTTCCACCAGGAACAGGTCGAGCGCGGGAGGTTTCAGCTGGTCATGCATCGTGTCCCTGATCATTGCGGTCAATGTGCCTCGAAGATGATATTCAATATAAGGATCGAGTCGCTGACCGTCAAAATGATGAATAATATCTGCCGCCCGCTTCCGGGAAATCGAGTAATGCGCGATCACATGTAGCCCGATCTTAAAGTTATCGGCGCTGAGCATCTCCACTTGTTTCAATTCCCTGAAATTCCCCATCATGTAATGACCCAGCACAACATCACCCGTCAGCTGAATCATTGTCACTCGATGGGTTAACGGCCAGACGATGTGGATTCCGGGATTCAGAATAACAATCGGATCCTGATGCCACAAGAACCGGCGCACACCCAATGTATCTGCTGGAATCCGGAAGATCCCGGTAACCATGATGCCCAAAAAAAACAAACAAAGACCGATAACACCATGACGAATTAAGGAGTATCGGCGCCCACTCATTACCTGATCCTCCGAACCGGCTGGTCGCTTTCGACCAGGAATACGCTGCGCTCCGGATGCATCTCCATCAACTCACGTGTCGCTTCAGCAGAATAATCCATCGCATAAATCACATCTCCGGAAAAATCAGGAATTCGGTTGAGATGGAAAAACGGAATATAGATATAATCCGGTGGTCCCCTGAACAGCATAATGGAGTGATGCATTTGATTTTGTCGGACTGCTGCGATGGTTTCGTCCCGGACATTGCAGTAGTTCGAAAAAGCAGCCATTTCGTATGGCCAGTACATCGTCAGACTGCCGATTACAAGACCCAGTATGCAGACGATGCAGAGGGCCGAAGCAATGCGACGCGCGACGGCAGTGTTGAAATAAATAGCCATTTTTTCACCGAGCAGATCAATACCGCGCGTGGACACCAGTGCAATGAGCGGCATGCATTCCGACCAATACCGCGGTTCATGTGTCCATCCAAAGTGAGCAAGTGCAGAATAAACGCAACCATTGAGTGAGAACGTCAGAATGAAAATCCAGTCCCAGGGGTTTTTTGAACGGAGAATAATCGGCAGGAAAGCGAACATCAGCGTCATGTATGGAATCCAACCGAAGCCGCGCATCAGGAACCAGGTGGTATTTTGTTGCAGGTATTTCCAGAATGTCGCTGTATCGTTTCCAGTGCTAAAGCGATCTTCCACCTGGTATTGAATCAGTTCCCATCGTCCGGTGGTGAACCAGGCATGGGCGCAAGTGGTGGAAGCGATCAGCAGGCAGGTCAAAGCAAACAGCGCGATGGGACGCAGCTTGCGTCGGCGCAGGCAAGATAAAGCGAAAAAACACACGGAACCTGTTGCGAAGACCAATGCTGTGACGGGCCGGATAACGAAGAGGATTCCGAATGATAGGCCGGCGGTGAGTGCGTGCCGATTTGATGGGAATGAGCTAGCGCGGATCATACACAGAATGAACACGGAGGAAGCCGCAGCAGCGGATATATGGGACATGTAGCTTCCGCCGAGGAGTATAAACAGGGGTGAACTGACAAGCAGAATGCCGGCAGCGGGTCCGGTCCAACGGGCACCGGTCAGTTTTAACCCGATTCGAATGGTTGCCAGGACGGTCATGGCCGTGCACAGTGCGGGAATCAGTGATAGCAGTCCGAGTCGATATCCTGCTGCAAGAATGAGCGAATGACCGTATGTGTAGTAGCTGAACACCCTGTCTTCCCACCAGATCCCCAGGTGTTTGAAGCAGGGAATCGGTTGTGGGGGAGGGATAAACCATCGACCGGATGCGAATACCTTGGCTTGGAACAGGTATACAGCCTCATCGTTCACACGGGGAGTATGATTGAACACCGAGGAACTCACCCAGTATGCAGCAAAGAAAGCCAGTACGACCACGCCACCTGTCATCCAGAAAATACTGCCGGAGTGTCCTCCGGGGCTTTCATTTTTTTCTGCCCCGGTGGTTTTCGGTGAAACCGCAGTGGGGAGGGTTTTGTCTGGTGGATCATCCCGCACGCGGGTGCGTTTTGTTTTGATCATGCGGATAGGAATGAGAAGCAAGCCAGTCAAACACGCCGTCAAGCCGATCAGGAGAATCGAGAAGAAGGCCCCGATGATCATGCGGAAAGTCCAGATAGTCCGAAGTTGACGGGGCATGGATGGATTGATCAGGTATCGCTGAGTCCACTCCCAGGTATCATTCAGAGCAAATCCGTAACATCCGGAAAAAACGTCCGCATTGAAAATATTTCGATTCCGGGAATCGCTATCAACGAAATGAATACGGATGGAAGTCGGCATGATGCAGTCGATTTCCAGAACGCAGTCCGCCAGGTTGATCGAAGGATTGTCCAGGAAAAGGGGTTGAAAATGACCGAATCCGGCGGTTTTTTCGATGCCGAGTCGATGCAGGATTGGATATGCCCATTCTGAAGCCGATGCCCACGTGGGAACACTGTGTGGACCCGATCGCCAGATTGGGCTGAAGCGTGACGATTCCCGTATCACCGCGCCGGTAAAGAGTTGGAAAAACTGCACCTCATGCGGGCGCTGCAGCATTTGATGGAAGAAAATTTCGATTCTGGGTTTTTTCACCGGCAGGGGATGGGCCATGTTGAGGCACTCCCCATCAATGTAAGCTTCCATCCGTTCCGGTGAGTAAAAAATCGTCAGGTGATGATGATTGGCGTGAATCAATCGGAACAAGCAACCAATGAACACTCCGGTCAGGAAAATAAAAATGAGAAGACGAATTGGACGTCCGGATTGGCGATGCATATTGTGACGGTATCAGGTGACACGCAGTGATTCAAGTACACCTTGTGAGATCGGGTGGGGCGGTCTCGATCAATCAGCGTTTGACACCCAGCTTGAGCAGAATATCTTCAGCCAGGCACCATTTTGA
>JAFGMN010000172.1 GCA_016927515.1 candidate division CSSED10-310 bacterium
GCCCGACATCTCCGCATCGACCGGTCCGACGGCGTGCTGGTTTCCGAAATTCGCTCCGGCAGCCCATCGGAAACAGCAGGAATCCAGCCTGGGGATCTCATTATCCAGGTGGGTAACCGCGAGGTACTCAACACCGCTGATTATCGAGCGATGATGCGGGAATACACTCCGGGCGATACCGTTGCGCTGACCGTGATCCGGGATGGCCGGGAATCGGTCCGGACGATGCAGGCTGTAGCAGTACCGGTGGACCGGGTGAAAGAGCTGACGTGGGATCTGATGGGGTTCCAGATCCGGGAACTGACCCGGAACGATATGCGCCAGAACCGGATCGTCGTATCCGAGGGTGTGCTGGTCACACATGTTCGTCCCGGATCACCGGCGGAGGATGTCGGGATCAAACCCAGTGATGTGATCGCCCGGGTCAACCGCGTCAATGTGACGAAACCCGATACGTTGTATGATCAAATCCCCTATGTTGTACAGCAGGATGCCGTGGTTCTGGTTGTTGTCCGCGGATCCAATGCATATCGGGTGATTCTAACGATTCCGTGATTTCCGGGTGGCGTGTTAAATCAACGAGGCAGTGGAAAAACGCAGCGACGGACAGATGACGATATCGGTGCTCGGCGAAAGGGCGTTGCCGACCGCGTCGACGCGGCGCATCAGGTTCTGGATCGATCCCGTGAGCGCGCCGTTGACGATCCAAGCACCCAGCGCTCCCTGGGAAACCAGACGACCCGTATAACCAACTGAGAATTCTCCGGTAACTGGATCCGGATTCGGCGTTTCAAGATCGAAAATGACCACGCCGTTCCCGGGTATATCCAACATATCTTTCAATGGAGTGACGCCGGGCGACATCCGGATTCGCCGCCAGCCGGGACGGGGCAAAAGATCGTCTCCACGAAAACAACGGCCGGGACGACGCCCGTTCCGTGCGGCGGACATGAGGTCATCGATCGGTCCATCGATGACGCCACGGGTGATCAGCGGGAGCATGCCTGTCGCAATGCCGTCATCGTCCCACACAGGCGTTTCCGCGGCCGCCGACACCGTGTCTCCGGCTGTGACCGTGATCAGCGGTGAGATCCATCGACCGTCTTGCTCGGGTCGTCGAGACGGTACATCCGACATAAACGTGCGCCCGTCCAAAAGGGATATCAGGGCGACTAAAAGGCTCCGGACGGCGGGACCACTCAGAATGGCAGGCCGTTGTCCGGTCAGTTTGCCCGGAACTGCCCCCGGATCACTCCAAACAGCAGTCAACGGTCCGACGATCTGTTCCGGTGAGAGTTCCAGAGAATCGGTTGTCACGGTATTTTCCCAGATGACGGGATGGTTGTGGATATCGAGAACCACTCGGAGATGGGCGGAAACGGATGACCGTTCATCCCGGCCATCGAAGCCACGTGTATTCAGCAAGGAGCGGATCGTTGTCGTTTGACGAACGGTGCAGGCGGCATCCCGGACAGCCCGGCAGTGACTGGATACGGCGGCTAATACCGCAGCGGACAACGCATCGGCTGTCCGCCTGAATGACTGCCTGTCGGGTGATGAACCGCCTCCGGTTTCCACCGTCCGAGGTCCGGGATACGCGAGAGGTGGGTGTGGGGCCATGCGGGAAAGCACCCGCTTCATGCGCTCCATGCGAATATTCAGCTCCGAAGCGTCGAATCGATTGAGTGATGATACCGCGGTACGATCGTTCAGGGTCAGGCGAATGGCAACGGCATCGCCCGATGCGAAGGGGAGGACGTAGCTGCCAGATGTAGAATTTATAACGCACTCACTGGTCGTGACTCGGTTGTATACATCGCCTTCACACCGGTGACGGCTGATTTCATTGATCATTGTGGCCAACACACTATTTTTCACGAAAAGGTCTCCTGCATCGGGCGAATATCCGCGGCAGCAATGCGCAGGGTGGGAGCGCCGAATGCGACTGTAATGGGAGGTGTACCGTAGCAGGCTGGAATCAGATCGGGATCGGATCCCACGTGGTCGATGGCGTGAAGCAGGGCGGGAAACGGAGCGGAAAGGATGAATGGCGCCAGTGGGTATTGCCGGTTGCCTGAATCGATCCACCAGCCTGATGAGGCGGTGAAGCGGGCAGTGGATCGGGACTGGTCCGGTGCGAGTGGCACCATGTCGGTTATGACGATTCCCCGGTTCAAAAGGCGTGAGATTGCACTGTCCGTTGCGAGGGAGGACTCGATGACAGTGTTGGTGGGAGCGATCTGGGGAGGGTTTGGGTATGAAGGGCGGAATCCGTGACCGGATCCGGAGTGATTGGTAGCGGGATGGTTGAGAAGAGCGGGCCGGTCAATCATCCGTCCGTTTTCGACAAAGACGGAGCGTTTTGTTCCGAATCCTTCATCGTCGATATGGCAGGATCCGCGCCCGTTCTGGAGACGGCCGTTATCTACCAGCCGGAGATGGGGGGGATACTCGTCGTCCGGGGATGGAGCGAGGGGGTCCAGGATGCGGTGAAACCAGAATTGGGCCAGAGCGGCGGCGGCTCGGGGGGCCAACACGACGGGGAATCGACCGAATGGTGCGGTTCGTATGGACAGGTTCTCCACGGCCGAAGCCGCATTTTCTCTTGCATGGTGCTGGACGGTTGGGTTTTGAAGGAAATCGATTCCGCAGCGATGCCCCAAGCGCCGGCTGGATATCGAAACGGAGGAGCCCTGGCGGGCGGTGGACCGGAGCATCAGATCGATGGATGGTTGCACATCCGTCACGAATCGACCCTCGCTCGTGGCGACCATGATCCGGCGAACCGTATCGGTGTATTCGATTTCATCCCGAACGATGAGGTTGCTGGGTAACACCGCGGATGAATGGATGTTCGCCAGAACAGCGAATAACTCCGAGTCGCCTGTGCGCTCCAGTTTTTTCCGGGTGATGATCGCACCGAAATCCTGGAGAGGAAAACGGGAAAGGCGTTGACCTTTTACGCGGCGCTCCCCGGTGTGTAAACTGCGCCGGACGTCCCGGGCGGCATCCCGCGCGCTGTCCCGCCGGAATGTATCCGACCAGGCGAAAACGGTTCGGTCTCCTTCGATTCCACGGACAGCGACACCTTCCCGGAGAAGAAATTCGGTTTCGGCAAGCTGGCCGTCAATGAAACGTATGTGCCGGGAAATGGCCTGTTCGAGAAAAACATCGGCATAGGCAGCGCCGCCCTTGAGCACCGTATCCAGCAGATCCGCTAGATTATCCGGATCCGACCGAAATGATTCGACCAACGGATCGTCGCCGGCCAATACCCGGACGGTCGGAATGGATAAAAGATCCATGAGGACCGAAGCGCCTGCCAGAATGCTGCTTGATACAATGAAATCGCGTCTGTGCATCGTATTGTTTCCCAATGACAATGTGGGGGCACCGCTGCCGTTACACTGGACTGATTTGAGTTTTAACATAGAGAGGACTAGAATAGCACGCGATTCACGATTGAATCTTACTGATGGCAGAGGAGGATGTGAGACATGAAAGTTAACGTGTTATTCAAATCTTTTCCGGTGGTGATCGCCGTCGTAATGGTTTTTGGAATCGGTTGCAGCCGGAAAGACGCCATCGAATTGTATCCTCCTGTCGTCTTCGAACCCGTTCCCGGTGGAGGCACGGGTGGTTCCATTGCCGACAATCTAGTTGTATCAGTGGTGGAAAAAAACAACGGTAAACCGATAGCGAATGCGGTTGTTTACGTGCATCAGGGCGAGGACTGGGTGCAGGCTGGAATGGAAAAAACCGGACCCGATGGTGTGGCATCGTTTGCAGGCAAGGGCATTTCGGGATCCGTGACGGTCACGGTCACCTGCAATGAGGATGTGGCATATGATACGGTATCGTTTATTGGTATCGATACGGCGAAACTGACTGTGCCGTTGGAGAGGCGGAAGGAGCCGGAAAACACGCGGACGGCGTTGACTGTTCTGGGGTTGGATGCGGGAGATTCGGCATTGACTTTGAGTCGCAACGATGTTCCCTACAGTGAAAAAACCGTGAAAAGCGGAAAACTCGAGGACGATCCGATTGTCCTGTCGGTTCCGGATGAACCGCTGGCCTTCAGCGCGATGGTATCGGATGCAGGAGGAAACACGACGAAATACGGTTTTGTTGTGGAACCGGACGGTCCGCTGCCGCAACAGACACTGGCGATGCTGAACCTCGTCCGGATCTCAACGGATACCGTCCGCATGTGCAATGGGTCGATCGAACATCCACCCGCGAATCTCGACGAGCCATCCGATGGGTGGGACCCGTACAAACGCTATATTTTTCAGGTATTCGCCGATGGCGGCCGCGCGGGAAACATTGTCGCAGGATTTGCAAACATTTCGAATGAATACAGTTATCAGGCATTTATCGTCCAGACGCCGGGTATTCAACGGACAAGACTGGAAGTGTCTGCGATGAATCGGTCGGATGCCTGGACGGAGATGACGACGGCATTCCGGTATTTTACGTTTCCCGATGTTCCGAGTGTTGTGGATTTCAAGTTTATGAAAGTACCGAAGAATCTGCAGATATCGAAAATAGAAAACCAGGCCTATCCGGATCTCATCTGGGAAGGTTCGGAGGGCAATGTGACCGAAGTGGAAGTTTATCATGGTGATTACAATTTCCATTGGACGCTGTTTGTGATGGGCGAAGGGATCAATCGGTTGCGGCTTCCGCCGCTGGAACCTGGAGCACCGGGATCGCTGATCGCTGACGAAATCTACCGATTCCAGGTGACCCAATGGCTGGTTCCGGCGATGAATCCAACGGATTGGACATTCCAGGGACTGAACGAACAGGTAACGCACCGGGCCAAAAGTACCTTGGTGAAATTTATGGTCAAGATTGACACCCCCTGATTTGTGAGATAAAAACCTCCGGAATTGGTGGGTACGTTTCCGTTTTCCGGAGGTGATCCATGAATGGCAGGTACACAAATTTTCTGTTGACCGGAGAATCCGGTGTCGGCAAGACGACAATCATCATGGAAGTCCTGGGTGAACTCAATGTGCGCGCCGGCGGATTTTTCACGCAGGAGATAAAATCAGGGAAGACCCAGAAGGGATTTCAGCTCGTCACGCTGGATGGTCAGCAGGCTGTTTTAGCCAGTTTGACGAAGAAAAGCACCTATAAAGTCGGTAAATTTGCTGTGGATATTGACGTGATGACCCAACTGGCAGTACCGGCGCTTGTGCAGGCACTGGGAGCGTCGGATCTGATTGTGATCGACGAAATCGGCAAGATGGAATGCTTCAGCAAGGAATTCCGGGACATTGTTACACGGTGTCTCGATTCGGACACACCGGTTCTGGGAACGATTCAGAATTTTGCCAGTCCCTTCATCAACACGATTACCAATCGACCGGATGTCGTCATGATCACCATCGATACGGCCAATCGGGACGATATGCCTGTGAATCTGCAGGTTTTGATGGAAGAGATTCTGAAGGGAAAGAAAGCGGCCGGCGGCCGGAAAAGCCGTGATAAACGGCGGTGACAGTGGATCGATCGTCTTCTCACGGTATTACAATCGATTGCATTCAAGCGCCTCTTGGACGTCCGGAACCCCTTGTCTATCCTTTGGGCCTCGCTACCCTCGCAGGATCCCTGCCGTCCCACCACGCCGTTCGACTGATTGATCCCAATCTCATTGGAGTAGAAAAAACAATCCGGTTGATCCGCGACAATACACCGGACATCATCTGCCTGTCGATCCGCAACCTGGACTCCCAGATCCGGCGGGATTTGTTCTACTACTATATGTATCTGAAAACGTTTATTCGACAGGTACGGTCTGTTGCGCCTCATTCCGTAATCATTGCCGGTGGATCGGGTTTTTCGCTGTTTCCCTATCGCATTATGGTCGATAATCCGGACGTGGATCGAGGTGTGTTTCTTGAAGCTGATCGGATACTTCCCGATCTCATTGAATCGCTGCATACGCCGGAGGCAATTCGAGGTGTGTACTACCGGGTGGAGGATCGGATTGTCTATACCGGGGATCCCGATCTGCCGGTACCGGATGATTTTGGCAGGCCGCGATATGATCTGTTGGATCCCAAGCCCTACGAAGCGAATGGCGGTGTCGGTATTCAGACCAAGCGGGGATGCCCGTTGCATTGCATCTACTGCACGTATCCACATTTAAACGGAGCGTGTCTGCGCATGGTACCGGTGGAGCGTATCATTGACGAGATGAAGGAACTCGAACACCGGTATGGTGTGCGGGAGATCACGTTTGTTGACGGGGTTTTCAACATTCCTACCCGGCGAACCGAAGCGCTGTTGCGAGCGAAGTTGGCGGCGGGATTGCAGATGCGATGGCGCGCGTGGTTCACAGAAAAGGGCTTCACACGGGAATTCGCCGAGTTGTGCCGGGATGCCGGCTGTCCTGAGTTTTCGTTTTCCCCGGATGGATTCAGTTCGACGACATTGAAGGCGTTAGGGAAAACAATTTCGGTTGAGGATATCCAACGGGTGTTCGAGATTGCTCGTGAAACACCGGGAATTCGTGTGGCATTCAATTTTTTCTGGAATCCACCGGGTCAGACGCTGAAGACATGGTTTCGTATGATCCGATTTGCCGTGAGATGCAAACTGATTTTGCGAAAAAAAGCGGGAGGTATCATTTTCAGTAATGCGCGGATTGAACCCAACACACCTCTGCATGCTCTTGCAATCGATGATGGTGTAATCGATACGGGAACCGATTTGTTACCGGAAACAGCGGATCAATTGAAACGTTTGTTCTACTCCAATCGTTCCACGCGGGTCCTGGATGTCGTGTATGATGTCTATTCCTGTTTATGGAAATTCCGTCGGTTTTTGCGCCGGAAATGATCGTCTGAACAATCAGCCGGTGATATCCGGCACTTGGCGCATCGCGAGAATGGTTTCGACGGCTTCACAGAATCCGGCACCCGATGTTTTGCGGGTGATGTATCGGGGTTTATGAGCCAGCGTGTCGAGGAAGGGCCGGATGTTTGCAACGGCGATGCTGTGTCGAATGTGTGCGAAAGCCGGAGCATCATTTGGTGAGTCGCCGATGTATGTCATGGCATCCTGAACATCGTCGGGATTCTGGTTAAAGTGATTAACCAGCAAGTGCTTCAGGCAGGTTATTTTGTCAAATTGCCCGAACCAGCAATTAACGTGGATGCTGGAGATTTTCGCGATTAACCCCAGGTTATGGGCGAGGGAGCAGATCGAGTGCACGGCTTCAGGGGAAAGGGGCTCCACGTCTTCGCGGAAGTCGATGGCCAGATCGCTGATGCGGAATGGCTGATCTGCTGAAATGGCACAGCCAGGTACGTCGCGAATGACCTGTTCCCGTAGAATTGCCAGCCGGCGTCGCCCCTCCTCTTGATCGGATGTCGAATGCAGGTATTCCCGGATCATTTTCCGACACTGCCGATCATAAGCGAAATAGAACGCCCCGTTTTCACCGATAACCGCGGTGACGGGCCACATCCGGGCGATATGATCGCACCA
>JAFGMN010000173.1 GCA_016927515.1 candidate division CSSED10-310 bacterium
CTCCGACACGATCCTGATCGGCCGCACGGAGCTGTCTGTGCTCCACCTGCTCTAGGGTGCTCCGCGGTCCAATCCCCGGTCCTGGTGGGCCGTCCGAAACACGCTAACCTTCCGGCTCTGTAGACTTATTGCTCAGCCTCGCGACCGCGGGTTCTGAAAAATCAACGACTTGACGATTCTCGATTCTGAATCGGCTATCCCAGCTTGCCAGTCAATTAAATGAAATACTCGGAGAAAAAAGCGAAAACAACTCTAAAAATGCAAAAAAATGCTTGACCAGCATCCAGATTCCGGCTAAAATACTTAAAATCACAATAACGTCAAAAGGAGTGGGGGTATGAAAACCAGAGTTCGTTTCTTGTTTATCCTGCTGGCCGGTGTGTTGTGCGTGTGCGCAGCATTCGCTGGCGGCGAAAAGGAAGCAGGAATTCCGAGGATCGTCATTGCTACCGCAGAAGGCCCGATGACCTGGACGGTAGAAAACTACAAACAGGAGTTCGAACGGGCAAACAACTGCCAGATCGAGCTGATCACGTTTCCCTTCGGAGAATACTATCAGAAGATGATGACCTCTTTCACTCTCGGGTCAGGTGCATATGACATGGTACTGTTTCCCGTCGGGTACGTGGGGGATTTTGCCGGAGGCGGATATCTGCTGTCTCTCGACGAGTACATCAATAACGACGCTGATATACAGTGGAATGACATCATGCCGGTCTACCGAGAACGGATAGCCAGTTGGGGAGGGGAAACTGTGTGCGTGCCGATCGACGGCGACCTGCATACGACTGTCGTGAGAATCGAGCTGATGGAGAATGCCGAGCATCGCCGGAAATTCAAGGAGAAATACGGGTACGAGATCCAGCTCCCGGATACATGGGAACAATACTACGATCTGTGCGAATTCGCTCACAATTGGGACTGGGACGGTGATGGAAAAACGGAGTATGGCGCGGGAGAGGCTCAAAACAAAGGCGGGCAATCCTACTGGATTTTTCTCTCCCGAGCGCTTTCCTATACATGCATAGCGGGACAACCGGGTACCGTATTCGATCCGGATACGATGAAACCTCTGATCAACAATCCCGGCTTTGTCCAGGCCCTCGAGGACTGGAAAAAACTACTGAACGTGAGCATACCCGGCACAACCAACATGGATGTTACTGAGACACGGGAAATTTACATTTCGGGTGACGTATTGGGCACCATTGATTGGGGTGATGTTCCGCAACTAAGCGCTTCGGCCCCCGAGTCGAGAATCAAGGGACAATTCGCCACCATCATCAATCCTGGCGTGACGAAAGTCTGGAATTGGAAGACGAACAAGTGGCAGGATTTTCCACAGGTGAATAAAGCCCCGTTCCTCGCATTCGGTGGCTGGGCCTTCGGCCTCACCTCTACCTGCAAGGCGCCAGAACTCGCCTACAAATTCATATCCTACGTATCGACTCCCGAACGAAGTCTTGAGGCTGTCCTGAATCCGCGGTCGGCCAGGCAACCGTATCGCAAGAGCCATTTCGCAAATCTCGAAAAATGGAAAGAGTTCGGATTCAGCGATCCTGCCGAAGAATACATCGACGCGGTGGATGAAACACTGGCCCATCCCAACGTCCGGGCGGATCTGCGGATTCCGGGTACCGGCAGATATTATGATGCTTTGGATGTCGGAATCGCTCGCGCGCTTGCCGGCGAAATCTCCGCGAAGCAGGCGTTGGACGAAGTAGCGGCCCGGTGGGATGAGATTACCAATGAGCTGGGTCGCGAGTCCCAGTTAAAATACTACCGCGACTCTATCGGCGTCCAATAATCGAAATTCCAGGTTCGAAAACACAGACCAAGATGACTGCTTCACTCTGCGATGCTATCGCAGAGTGGAGCAAATTTTTGGATTTCGACTGGTGATTTTCCACGTTTCACCAAACGACCTCATGGTATAATGCCGTATATGAGAGAAGGAAAACCCGCAGGTAGTCTCGTCGATTCCACACGCGCATCAAGAAGGTTGATGCTTCTTCCCCTGGTGATAATCTTCTTGTTGATCACCATCTTCCCATTCATATTCACAATTGCGCTGACGTTCACGAAAGTCTCCCTAACGGGAGGGCTGCATATCTCTTGGAACGGTGTCTATTACTGGAACAAACTCCTTCACGATACACGTTTTTGGAATTCGGTTTACCGTACATATATCATCGTTGTGTGCTCCGTATTTGCGGAGTATGTGATCGGCTTCGGATTGGCACTCAGTTTATGGGAAAGAATAAAATTATCGAGCTTCTTTCAGGTGTTCTATCTCATTCCCATGTCATTGACGCCGATTGCGATCGGTTATTCCTGGAGGATGCTTTTTCACGAAACCAAAGGACCGCTGAACGACATATTGAGCCTCCTGAATGTAAAACCGATAAGCTGGTTAACAAATGCGAAAACGGCTATCTTCCCGATCATCGTTGTGGATGTATGGCAGTGGACGCCCTTCATTTTTCTCATCATGTTTGCTGCTCTGCAATCCTTTCCCAACTCACTCATCGAAGCCGCAAGAATCGACGGAGCATCCAAAAGAACGATATTTTTCAAGCTGATTTTCCCGATACTGTGGCCCAGTTCCATGGCAGCCATTTTTATCCGCATCATCGAGTGTTTCAAGATCATCGATATCATCATCGTTCTAACCGGAGGCGGTCCCGGCATATCTAC
>JAFGMN010000174.1 GCA_016927515.1 candidate division CSSED10-310 bacterium
CTGTCCATCTACATCAATTTTATGCTGGAGCCCTTTGCTGTTCTCGTAGCCAACGATCACATCGTTCACATCATTCTCACTGCCGCCGTGGTGCTTCTCGCCATCATCGCGCTGTTTTCCGACACGAGACGGACACCGGTCGCATTTACGATCATCGCTTTGCTACCCGTGGTGACATTGTGCCGGGCTCAGTATCTCTATCTGCCGGCGGTGGGCATTCTGTGGAGTGTTTCTTTACTGATCCGGAACCCGGGACAGGAAACACGAACAGTTACCGGAGATGTCGCCCGGTGGATTCTTGCCATCGCGTTGATTTTCATCCTGTTTTTCCACCATTTGGATAAACAGCGACCGTGGCATCACTCGGGCTGGGTCGCTCAAACCGTCGGAGATGCCCTCCAGGTTTTTCATCCGGTACCGCAAGACGGTACGCGGTTTATTCTAATCAACCCACCGCAAAACAACCGGTTGAAAATGGGCGTCTTTCAGAACGGGTTCGCCGAGGCGGTCAGGCTGTGGTATCAGAACCCATCCCTCGACGGTCTCACCGTTCCGCATCCGGATACTTTTACCGGTATCGATCCGACGCGGGATATCGTCATTCAGTGTTCTGGAGCAGAAATTCGTGAGGTTTCTGCGGTGTGGACCGCCGATCCGCCGCGGGTCCGCCAGCCAGTAACGATCACACCCGGGATCCTGCTGGATGGCAATCGCATGGAAGCCGATATCGCGATCCCCAATGAACGTATCGCTGGACTGGCGATTCACAGCAAACTCGCTCATGCAACCGATATCGAACAAGGCACGGTGGTTGCCCGGTTCGAGGCCGAGTGCCGTGACGGACATCGTGAAACGTTCGAACTCGTAGCCGGCGTGCATACCGCCGAATGGGCTATCGATCGTGAGGACGTCATCGGTATTTGCCGGCACCGGCGAGCACCTGTCATTGCATCATCCGTGATGGGACATGCTCCTCATCGACCCGCTCTCAATCATTTGTACCGAGCGGAATGGCGACTGAGCGCGACAGAATCCATCGTTCGTTTGAACATCCGGTCACTCCTTGGTAAAGATAGCGAAACCGGGAATCACCCGGTGCTCGATATCCGCGAGATCGAACTTTTGATGGATGATGGTGATGATGAAATCCAAACGACGCCTGCTTCTGATACTCCCTCATTTCGCTGAAAAACGCCATTATGGATCCATGAGCAAAGTAGCGCCCTCGCTGCTTCCGGTCAGCTTGGTATACCTGGCCGGATACATGGAAAAACAGGGATATCCCGTCCGGATATTCGACGGCCAGGTCGAAGAAATGAACCGGAATACGTTGAATGCGGCTCTCGACACGTTCCAACCCGATGTCGTGGGAATAACCTGCATGACACCGATGGTGACGGAAACCAAAATGGTAGCCGAGATCGTTAAATCCCGACCGAATCCGCCGCTGGTCGTGGTGGGAGGTATTCATCCATCGGTTCTTCCAGATGACATGGTCCGGGATACCTCCATTGATGTCATTGTGCGAGGCGAAGGGGAAATAACGTGTCATGAGTTGCTGGAAGCATGGCCTGACGGCGATCTCGACGCAATCCGCGGATTGACGTTTCAGCGGGATGATCAAATCGTTCACACCCCCGACAGACCTCTCCTCGATGATCTCGACAGCCTGCCGTTTCCCGCCCGGCATCTCGTCAACTATGAAGGTTATCATCAGATACCCGATGCCGTTTTCGCCGAACCGCTGCGTGAAATCCTGACGTCCCGCGGCTGCCCGTTTCAATGCATTTTCTGCTCCGCACGTCTCCTTTCAGGATACAAATATCGCTACCATTCACCCGAACGCGTTCTCGATGAAGTCGATCTCCTGGTCAAACAGTACGGCGCTCGGCAAATCGCCGTTCTGGACGATAATTTCGTCGTGGACCGGCAACGGACCATCGATATCTGTGAAGGACTGATGAAACGTGGATATCATAAAAAGGTGGTCTGGACAACGGCAGCGCGGGCCGATCAGGTGGATTATGACCTGATGAAATTGATGAAGCAGGCGGGGTTTCAGCTTGTGTCGTTCGGTGTGGAAACCGGTTCGCCACGTTTGTTGAAAATGATCCGCAAAGGAGAAACGATGGAGCAAATTGCCCGTGCGGTGGAAGAAGCCCACCGGGCACGGCTCAAGGTGCGCGGAACACTGATTTTGGGGTTGCCGGAGGAAACGCTGGAGGAAAGCCTGGCGACGATCCGGTGGGCGAAGGATCTCCGGCTGGATTTTGCGAAGTTTTCGCTCGCCACGCCCTATCCCGGGACGGTGCTGTATGATATTGCGATCAAGAATGGTATGCAGACCGGTGACTGGTCGCATTTCAGTTCGATGGCGGGGTTTGCGGATTATGATCCGGTCTTTGTACCGGAGGGCCGGGATGCCGGGGAAATGGCGCGACTGCAAAAACAGGGCATGCGGGAATTCTACATGCGGCCCCGCCAGATCATGAACCTGCTGATGAACATCACATCCTGGAAAGACATCAAGCTTTATTACTACGGCGCAAAATCCGTGCTTTTCAGGAGGTAACCGGTGAAAATATCGTCATTGTATCAATGGGCCAACCTTCTCCACGCGGGTTTTCCCCGGGCGTGTCTGAACGGCTATGCCTTTCCGCCACTTCGTGTGGGCTGCGTGCTCACCCACCGCTGCAATCTTCGATGCGCCATGTGTTTCGTCTGGAAACACGGCAACCGCGAGCTGGCTGCTCAGGAGCTTTCCACTGGGGAATGGAAGCGGATCATCGACCAGATTCCGGGGCAGGCCATCATCACCTTTACCGGTGGAGAACCGTTGGTGCGAGCGGATTTGACCGAGTTACTGGAGCATGCCTGCCGGAACCACCGGGTGCATCTTGTATCGAATGGAACGCTATTCGACCCGGAATTGATCGAAACCTGTTTAAAGCTGGCTCCGTCATCTCTTTTGGGAAAGGGTCTGGTATCGGTTGGTGTCAGTCTGGAGGGACCGCAGGAAGTGCATGACGCCATGGTGCAGGTACCGGGCGCGTTTGAGCGTACGACGGACACCCTGCGGCAGTTTGCGACGCGGAAAAAGAACGTGCACCAGCGGTTTCCTTTGCTTGATTTGAAGATCGTCATCTGCCGCGAAACGCATGGATCACTGGTAGCGTTGTACGATCTGGCCGAGGCTATTGGACTGGATCTGATTTCCTATCAGCAGTGCTCCACCCAGGAAAGTTCCTATGGGATCGACGCATCATCTGAAAACCCCGTAATGAAAGCACCACCGCCGGTTACCCCGATACCTCGTGACGCATTGCTCGAGGAACTGTCTGAATTGACAGCCCGTGCCGCAGGGAGAGTCACCGAACTGCGTTTCAATCCCCCAATGGATCTCTCGCTGTTTGCCGATCGCTATGAGAACCGGTTTCCGTTGAAACGGGCTTCATGCACGGCGGCATGGAGTATCATGCATATCGGGCCGTATGGAACGGTGTTCCCGTGTTTTTCCATCCCCATGGGTGATCTCAGGACACAGTCATTAAAAGAGATCTGGAATGGTAAACCCTACAGGGAATTTCGGCGGAAACTAAAAAAATCAAGAATTTTCCCGGGATGTATCGGCTGTTGCGTTATGAAAATTTCCCGATAAAATACGTGCTGGGGGAAAGCACGTATCATGGCAGACAAGAGATTTGAAGATATAATCGCCTGGCAACATGCCCGAAGTCTCGCATCGGAAATTCTCGTGGTGACCGGTTCCATGGAGGGGTTTCAGAAAGAACACGAACTCAGTCGGCGTCTGCAGAATATCGCAATGGACATCCAGGGATCCATCGCCCGGTCATTTGCATCGAAAGACCCGCAACAATTTCTGGAAGGCTTGCGGGAAAGCCAGGGGTTGGCTGAAGAACTTCGGTCTTTGCTCTACCTGGCCGCCGACCGCGAATGCATCAATCTCCGGATATTCGAGCGATTAACCCGGTCAATCGTGACCTGCACTCAAAAAATTCAGGAACTGATTCTGTATATCAAACGACAATTGAAATCCAATCGGATCAAACCGGAACAGGAGACCGGTCAAGCTCTGGCTTCCCAACCGACCACTGGATCGTACCGAAAAGTGGTCGTGACCCCGGATATGAAAAGGACCCATCCCAGATCAGCACCCGCACCAACTGAACGGCCCGTATCAGCTTCGCCTGCAGCCGTTCATCCAACGGCCGCCGTTCATCCGACGGCCGCCGTTCCTGCGCCAAATGCTGCAGAAATGGAAGACAGCACGGAATATGAACGGGTGGAACTGCTTCCCAGCAACGACTACAGCATGCTGGAAAATCCACCCATGTGGAAGCCGAAACTATGATTCCGGGGCGACTCCGGCAACGAACCCTCAAACAGATTTTCAACACACTCCGCGTTCGCTCTGGTCGATTCTCCAGCGGGATATGCCGCCATGATCCAACGGAAATCATGGTCTTCGTGACCAATCGATGCAATTTTTCGTGTAACACATGCCCGTTCACCCATGCTTCTCCATGGTCGCCAGTCCCCGATGTTCCCGATATCCCACCGGAAAAATTCGAACAGATTCTGGATACGTATCGCGGTGCATCGATGGTCGGTCTCGTCGGTGGAGAACCGTTGCTGCATCCTCAACTCGACCGGCTCATTACCGCCGCCGCCGCCCGTTCAATGACCGTCAACCTTTCCACCAACGGGTTTTTGTTAACCGAGGAGCGGATCCGATCCCTGCTGAACCTTCCCATCGGATACATCAATATCTCCATCGATGCCGTGGATGCTGAGGAATTTCATCGGTTGCGCGGTGGATCGCGTTCCGTCTACGAAACCGTCATTTCCCATGCGGCACTCCTGGGTTCCCTCAAACAAACCGCCCGTCGCCCCGTTCAAGTCTACCTGAGCTTTGTGACCGATGCCCTGAATCTGCATCGTCTGC
>JAFGMN010000175.1 GCA_016927515.1 candidate division CSSED10-310 bacterium
AGAGTGTAGCATCCCGGTTTATTTTTAGCGAGACCGGGTGTTTGTCCGCCGGTTGAATGGCATTATAATCACGAAACCGGAGTCTTGAGACCGGAACGAAAGGAGTCTGCCCCATGCGTATGGTTATTGGTCAGATCAATCCGATTGTCGGAGACGTCATCGGGAACACGGGAAAAATGATTGAAACGATTCGGTCGGTGATTCCATTGGACCCGGACCTGATCGTTTTTCCCGAGCTGTCGATTACGGGCTATCCTCCTCGTGATTTGTTGGAGAGGCGATGGCTGATCGATGGTGCGCGTGAATCGCTGAACCGGATCGCCGCGGAGACGACAGGCACCGAATTCGGTGTCATTGTTGGGCTACCGGTACCGTCTCACCGGAATATCGGGCGGGGCTTGTTCAATACCGCGGCATTGGTGTCGGAAGGGTGTGTTCTCTTCATGCAGCATAAGCGTCTGCTTCCGAGTTATGATGTCTTCGATGAGAGCCGGTATTTCGATTCTGCGGAGACATCGCGGTGTATTTCATTCAAGGATGAAGTCGTGGGCATCGCGATCTGCGAGGACGCATGGAACGATCCGGAATTATGGCATCGCCGGTTGTATGATCGAGATCCTATCGCCGAGCTGGCTGCGGACGGAGCGACGATCCTGATTACGATTTCCGCATCACCGTATCATGTCGGCAAGGCGGCGATCCGGCGGCGGATCATTCGGAATCATGCCCGGAAACACGGTGTTCCGTTTTTGTTTGTCAATCAGGTGGGAGGCAACGATGAGCTGGTTTTCGACGGACGTTCTCTGTTTGTCACCGCCGGTGGCGACACGGTCACAGAATGGGCGGCCTTTGCCGATGCCATCGGTGTCGTGGACACCCACCGGCCCTCAGAGCATATGGCAATCACAGAGCCTCTGGATACCGTTACCCTCGTGGATGAATCGACCCCTGACGACCTGCTGAACGAGCTGCACCATGCGCTGGTTCTCGGGTTGAGGGATTACGTCAGAAAATGTGGTTTTGGCCAGGTCCTGATCGGGTTGTCAGGCGGGATCGATTCCGCGCTTGTCGCGGTTCTTGCCGTAGACGCTCTGGGCAGTAACCATGTGACGGGTATGACGATGCCCGGGCCGTTCTCATCGGAAGGCAGCGTGACTGATTCGAAGCAATTGGCGAAAAATCTTGGTATTGTCTGCCACGAGCTGGCAATACCCGATGTGTATCGTGCGTATCTGACCGTTCTGGATCCCCTTTTCGCCGGGACTCCGTTTGGAATCGCAGAGGAGAATATCCAGGCACGGGTGCGCGGGAATTTACTGATGGCGTTGTCGAATAAAACCGGTGCCATGGTGCTGAACACAGGAAACAAGAGTGAGATGGCCGTCGGCTACTGCACGTTGTACGGTGATATGAGCGGAGGGTTGAGTGTGCTGTCGGATGTGTTCAAAACGAGGGTGTATGCGTTGGCCGAGGGAATCAACCGGCGAGCAGGTCGCGAAGTGATACCCGAAGCGATCATCCGGAAACCGCCGTCAGCGGAACTTCGGGCGGATCAGAAGGATGAGGACTCATTACCGCCGTACTCCATTCTCGACGGAATACTGGAATTATATATCGACGCGTCTCTTTCCATCGATGAGATCGTTGCCCGGGGATTTGACACGGCTACGGTGCGATGGGTGGTCAACGCCGTGGACCAGAATGAATACAAACGACGACAAGCTGCTCCTGGTTTGAAAGTTACGTCCAAAGCATTCGGTATCGGTCGGCGGATGCCGGTGGCAGCACGGGGTAACACGGCTTTCAGACCGACCGCATGATCGAGAGTTCACGACGCCATCGGTCAAATCCGGTTTTCACGCATTTCCATTTTAATGGCGAAAGTATGATATCAGATATACCGCCGTCGTGATCACAATATAACCGGTTTCCACCACTTTTTTCCGGATTTCATTCTCACGGGCAAGCAGCATATCGAGGAATGCCTGGCGGAGAAGAAACGTGTATAGCACGAAGTAAAGAAATGGGATCACGTGAACATAGATCGGGTAATCGTCGACATTTTTTCCGAACAGGGAGACGATCCAGCCGATCTGGGTGTAGACGCCAAGAGTGCCCAGGCCGGCGTTGATGAACATCCATTTGACTTCATCCTTGCCGAAAAACGCTAAGTAAAACACGGTATAAACCAGAATGGCCAGGCCGCCGTGAGCAAACAAAAAGGCCGTGGGCGGACGATTTTCGGTATACGCCATTAGAAAACCCGAAACCCCAAAGACCAGCATGTGAATCAGGAAGAAGGGATAGACGGCAAACCAGGAAATGTTCGAACCCGAGGCATACTCTTTACCGTTTACTTTGATTCCGCCGTGAAGTTTCACTGTGCAACAATGCCAGACAACGGACCGCAATTCAATCCTTTTTGGGGTTGTGCCGATTCATGGGTGTCAAGAGACAAGGGTATTTTGAAGATGAAAAGTCTTCGGTTATACTCCGGATGAACAGGGAGAAAACCAACAGGGAGAAAACCATCTGAAAGAAACGGCATGGATAGCATTGTCTGGAAGAAACATCTGTCAGGGAGGAGAGACCGATGAAAGTTATCGCGTTCAATGGCAGCCCGAGGGAGGAAGGCAATACCCGGTATTTACTGAACACTGTTCGGGAGGAATTGGAGGGGGCGGGGATTGCGATGGAGATTGTGCAGCTTGGTGGAAAGCGGTTTCAGGGGTGCATTGCCTGTGGTAAATGTTTCGAGTTGAAGAATCATCGGTGCATCATCCAGGGTGACATCATCAATGACTGCATTGACGGGATGCGGGAGGCTGACGGCATCATTCTGGGTTCGCCGACATATTTTGGTGATCTCACCCCGGAGTTGAAATGTTTAATCGATCGAGCCGGCATGGTTGCCAAAGCCAACGGTGACATGTTGAAGCGGAAAGCCGGAGCCGCCGTAGCATCTGTTCGGCGTACCGGCGCGCTGCACGTGCTCGATTCGATCACGCATTTTTTTACGATCGGTCAGATGATCGTGGTAGGTTCCAGCTACTGGAACATGGGAATCGGTCTGGGACCAGGCGCGATTCAGGATGACAGCGAGGGTATCGAAACAATGAAAACCCTGGGGCGCAACATGGCCTGGCTGCTGTCGAAAATCGCCTGATTCAGCGCGCGCTCACACGTGGGAAATCGCCACCACCGGACATTCGGCTTCCGCCTGCAATGCCGCATCCCGGAGCGTCTCCGGTACGGGCTTCACGATAACCTCAGCGATGCCATCGTCACTCATCGCAAAGACATCCGGACAGATTTCGACACATAACTCGCAGCCAATACATGTATCCGCATCCACCTTGAATTTCATCGCATATCCTCCAATATAGATGGACTGATTGTACCCGCTCGCAGCTGGAAAAACAAACCGTGGTTATTCCGAAGCGATTTCTAAAAGCCGGCCCGAACGGACGATGTCCACCGCTTTTTCCATATCCAGCCGCATATACTGATCTTCCGTGACGGGGGGCAATTCCCGGTCGACATAATTAAAGACCGGTCCCGTTCCCCGGCCCAGCACGTTCAGATCCGGTGGCAGGAGGGTTCGGGTCATTTGTAACGCGCGAACGGCGATCAACAATTCGACGCCAATGATGATGGCGAGATTATACAGAGATTTCCACAGATGAATGGCACCGATGGATCCCATGGATACGTAATCTTCCTGATTTGCGGCGGTGGAAACGGAGGATACCGATGCGGGTGTCGCCAGGATTCGCGATTCGGCGGCTCGGGCGGATGCCGCGTATTGGGTGATCATCAGCCCCGTATCTCCTCCGGACGGATCGGCGGCCAGATCCTGCGGCAACCCATAGCTTTGTGCCCGATCGAGGATGGAAAACACGCGTTTGTTCGTGATCAGAGCGACACTGGCCATTGCCAGTTTCACATAGTCGATGACCGTTGCAAGAGGTTGTCCATGGAAATTTGCTCCGCTTCGAGCAACATACATCCCGTCATCTCGTCGGTAAAACAGCGGATTGTCGGTGGCGGAGTTGATTTCGATGGTCAGCGTTTCCCGTAGCTTGGTCAGGGCTTCCCAAGCAGCGCCATGAACCTGGGGTACCGCCCGGAAACTGTACCGATCCTGGACACGCTCGCATACCGTATGGGGATATTGTCCTGGAAAGGCAATTTCCTGAGCAGCCCGGGTGGTGCGCATGGAGCCGTCGATCAGACTGCGCATGTGATGACCGATGATCACCTGTCCGACATGCGGGCGGCTATCGGTAATCAACTCGGAGTAGGCATCTTTTTCCCCACGGATGGCTTCCAGGGACAGCGCAGCGGTGATGGATGCTGTTGTTAGCAGTTCTTCACCATCAAGCAAGCAGTACAGGCCGATCGCCGCGATGAAGCTGGAACCGTTGGTCAGACCCATGGCCTCTTTGGCACCGAGCCGTATCGGAGCGAGTCCGGCTGCATGCAAAGCATCCGGCGCCGGGATAAGATCACCGTCATACCATGCCTTGGCTTCAGGCAAACCCAGAAGCACCGCTCCAATCATCGCCAACGGAACAAGATCACCACTGGCTCCAACAGACCCCTCCTCAAGCACCCAGGGCGTTACTCCCCGGTTCACCATATCCATCAGCAACCGGCACGTTTCCGGCCGGATTGCCGATAAACCCTTCGCAAAAGAGTTCAAGCGAATAACCATGATCGCTCGAACCACCGCTTCAGGCAACGCTTCACCTGTCCCGCAATTGTGCGCCTTGATAAACCGCGTCTGGTAATCTTCAAACCGGCC
This sequence comes from candidate division CSSED10-310 bacterium, assembly GCA_016927515.1. GTDB lineage: Bacteria > CSSED10-310 > CSSED10-310 > CSSED10-310 > CSSED10-310 > JAFGMN01. The sequence goes on from JAFGMN010000175.1 coordinate 4,808, forward strand.
AACACCAATACCGACATCCTTCAAATCGCCGCATCCGACATTCGTGCCATATATCTTGACCTCCGGATGCTCGACAAGCTGACGCTCCAATCCCTCCCGAAACTCCGACAGCTGCTTCCATACCAACTCTGGAAAATCGACGCGGGCTCCCCCCTCGGCTACGGCAACAACCGCCTCCACCGTCAGATTCTCACCATCCAGAAAAACCGTGTCACGCGTATTCATTCGTCGCCTCCCATTTACCCCTCGCTGGTTTGTTTGACCGCCTCGGAGTCCTCTCTGGATATCGTCTTCATCATGTCCCGCAATACCAACCGGGACGAGACCCGGCGAGCTAACTCATCAAAACTGATCGTTCCCCGCATATACAATTCCTGAAGGCTCTTGTCCATCGTCTGCATTCCTTCCTGCCGGCTCGTCTCAAGGACAGAACGTGTCTGATGCGTCTTCCCGTCTCGGATGTGGGCACTCACGGCATTGTTCTTAATGAGGATTTCTGTGGCCAACACGCGGCCCGATCCATCCTTCATCGGGATGAGCTGCTGTGCAATAATGGCAATCAGCGAAAACGCTAACTGGGTCCGGATTTGCGCTTGTTGATGAGGCGGAAAAACATCGATGATTCGGTCAATGGACTGCACCGCATCATTGGTATGCAGCGTCGCAATCACCAAATGCCCGGTTTCGGCTGCGGTTAGCGCTGCCGCAATCGTTTCCTGATCCCGCATTTCACCGATCAGAATCACATCCGGATCTTCTCTCAACACGTATTTCAAGGCGTTCTTGAACGAATGCGTATCCGAATAAAGTTCCCGCTGATCAATAATCGACAACTTGTTTTCATGGATAAACTCAATGGGATCTTCGACCGTAATGATATGGCAACGCCGAGCGGCATTGATAACATCAATCATCGCCGCCATCGTTGTGGATTTACCCGAACCCGTGGGTCCGGTCAGAAGGATAAGACCCTGCTGCCGTAATGCG
>JAFGMN010000176.1 GCA_016927515.1 candidate division CSSED10-310 bacterium
GACCGGGAGTAGACACTGAACCAACCGTCTTCACATCCCACACCCCATTGACGCTCGATCAGCCCGATGGTTGCAGGTGTAATCCGTGTTTCCGCCGGATTGCACGACGTAAACCCCGTATCGCAGCCGTAATGGCTCCATGTGCCCTGAGCGCCGGCGGTTTGACCAGCGATGAACAAACCGACCCAAACGCTAGCGATCATACAATTTCCAATAAATAACTCTGATCGTTTCATTCCGAAAAACCTCCAGTCGTTTATGAAAGATACGGCATCAGTGTAAGAAGCATCACGCGGAAAAACCAACTCGGTTTTTCATTTTCACATTCCGGCATGTGGGTTGGCATGCACCAATCAAGGATTTTCGGAACATTTCACCGGTGAAGAGCAGGGCTGGAACGGACGATGCGCAGTCCGCGAAAAATAACGAATTTACGTGGAGCAGAGAACTGCAAAGTTCATTATGTATACTAACTGCACTGAATACGATGATGGAGTGGATGGGTAGTGGTAAGGCCGGCAGGGTCGGCAGCGGAGTTAGCGGAGTTATTAGATTCGTGACCTTTTTATGAAGACGATGCTGTGCCGGCGTGATCTGAATGGATCGCCAGCCATTCAGATCGGATGATCGATTGCGGTGGAAGCGAGCGACGCATGCGCCGGAGTCGAATGATTTCCTTCAAGACAGGCAGGATCTGGCGATGGATATGCAAAGCTGATTCTGCCTGGAGATGCATGACAACGGGAACTTCACGAATCCTCATTTCGCAGGCGACAGCTGTTGACAGAATATCGAGATCATAAAGGAAACCGGTGCTATGGAGACGACCGAACAGGAACTCGGCAGCCTCGCGGGTGAAGAATTTAATACCGCACTGGGAATCGGATACGGGATGAGGAATCACCGTCCGGGCGGCGTGTCGGAAAGCATGGCTGGCAATACGTCGGATGAGTGGGTACCGTGCGAGACCGGCCCGGGAAGCGTGATAGCGGTTGCCGATGGCTAAATCGACGGTTTCTCGATGAAAAGGAATCAGAAAATCGGCATAAACAGTCGGCGGATATGCCAGGTCGGAATCGATGCATCCGATGATATCGCTGGAAACGATAGAGGAGACCCCGGTTTTTAGGGCGGCACCTTTTCCGCAATTAACAGAATGTCGAACAAGCCGGATGAGGGGATGAGCGGTGGCAAAATCGCTGACGATATCCGCTGTATGATCCGTGCTGCCGTCATCGACGACGATGATGTTCTGAAGATCGACGTCGGATGGAACTTGCCATGTCAGATGTTCGCTCAGTGTGCGGGCGATGATGCTTTCTTCATTGTAGGCCGGCAGAATGATCGTAAGTTCCATACGGTTCCGTCCAGAGCAGTTGTGTGCCGCCGTGTTTCACTGTAGACCGGTGATGTTCCGGTGGTGACACAGAACAGACAGTAGCATGAACGGGTGAGAGGGGCAATAAAAGTGCGAAGTGCTAAGTGCGAGGTGCGAGGTGCGAAGTGCTAAGTGCGAGGTGCGAAGTGCTCAGAAAGTTCTACTGAATCAAGACAATTTGCAGCTACCGATTGGAGGGTAAAATGATGGTTGGAAGATTAGGCGACAGCTGTTCTGAAGTGCTAAGGATGTTTGAATCTGAACGTCGTGTTGATGTGCCGACAGAAACAAATTGTTAATTGATTGGGAGGCTGCCGATTCGGTAGAGGTGATGCTTAATTAACTCAGCTGCTAAGTCGCTGCCTTGTATGTTCAGATGAGTATCTTCCGGAATATCTTCATGAGCGATGTGCAATTCCTGCCGGTCAATTCCTAGTTTATCTGTGATATCAATCATATCGAAAAGAAGTTCATAGAAAGGGATGTCATTCGCCGTGGCAAACGCGATGGTTCGCTCGGAAAAGAGGGAGCGTTCTTTTAGCTTCATTTCTTTCCATTGAGGAATAATTAGCAAAACATACGTGCCGTGAAGACGAGCGATTTGAGCTGTTTTCAGCAATTCATTGGAATAGAGTTGAAACGCTTCGTCATATTGATCCCGAAGAATTTGTTTTTTTAGTTTTCGCATTTTTACGGCGATACGTTTCATTTTTATGTTTCGACTTGAAGCGGAAACCCAGCGCAGTAAATCGCTGGCCTGGATGAATCGATTCAAACGCCCTGGGTCGCTGTCGTTTACGTGCCAGATCTGAAAGTAATGCTCGTTTAAATTGGAGGTAACGGATTGCTCAAGGATGATGTTTGTATAAAACTCGTGCACATCATTTTCGCAGACCTGATGCAATAGGATGTCCGGATGATACGCTAGCGCTTTTTTTTCCAATGTTGCTCGCACTTGGTCGGTTGTGTAACCGTTCACACCGAAGTTGATCACTTCAACATCCCGGAAAATGGAGTCAGGTTTTATCACCTTATCGAGTTCTGCTTGAATGCGTTTTTCAAGACGATCCTCAAAACAATACTCCTTGGGAAGCCCATATCCCATTGTAACGGAATCCCCCAGAGCGGCAATTCGGAGCTGCTCTTTCGGTTTCTCCAGGGGAATCTCCTTGTTTTCGCGTATGCCGTGTGAATTGGTTGTCAGTGGAATATAGATCCCATGATTGTTTTTAAAGGTCAGCCAATTCGCATTGCGCAGGTTTGGTGCCAATACCCATCGGCACTCTTTGTCAGAGAGAAAAATGATGTGATCCGGTTTGTTCGAGTCGGGTATTATCTCCAGAAGCCTGACGATACCTTCCATTAGAAAAAAAAGAAGAATTGTCGACAATGTAGAAAAAACAACCTTCTTTGTCATTGACAGCTGGTATTTGCGCATCCCAGTTCCTCCCGAAGAACACGTATCAATGTATCAAATAAAACGGATGATCGGCAATACAGCCGGTGTTATGTGTTCGTTTCTGCTGACCGGCTCGCTAGTTTCTTCTTTGCCGAATTGTCTTTGTTGGACAGTTCATCATGGGATTTCAACACCAATCATTCATAACTGGACAGCGGTGATACGTGTGATTCTTACGCAGAAGGCAATGTTGGGCGAAATCCCTGGAGCGATTACGATATTGTGACGGTAATCTGCGAAACATCAAATTACTTTGAGTTAAGTGATGATCCATCCGATAATAAATACATGCTTCTCCTCGGCGCACTTTTCTGGGAAGACCCTGATAATGTGGTACTGATGGAAGCACAGGTGGATCAGCCGTTGATGACGGAGTGGACCATGATTTGGATGTAGGAGCAGAATGCGGATTATTTCTCCATGTATAATTGCGATCAGGAGTTGCTGCGCGCAACCGTGGATCCGGAATGAAGTAATGGAACGAATGCGTTTGTTACCTATGCCGGGCCTAGGTCAGAAACATCCTGCCATATTGACGGCATTGGTGCGCAGGCCTTTATCGAGGCATCGGACTGTGCAATGTTCAGTGATACCTATCCCACCATCGTATTTGCTGATGACTGCAGTAACAGCAGCACGCAGGAGATCAGTTCAAATTTTCTGTCATCGAGTGTCCCTACGCCGATTCCGGGAATCGATCTGAAACGAAAAGGTAGACACTACTCCGGTCGCTACCCGTTTCACGAAGATGAAACGAAAGACGGTTTGCAAACGCATTGAAAGTGATGAACAAGCTTCCACAAGGAAGTCGGAAAAAACACAACGAGCTAATAAAAGTTTAATATTTTCTTGCTCAACTAAATCTGAGTGTTGCGCTGAGGTAGAAAAAGGAGGAAATGAATGATCCAGTTTGTATTTATGCGAAAAATTGCTTTGCTTGGCTTGATATCGGTATTGATAATCCCATCAGTCAGTGCGGATGTCACCGAGAATTTCGAAGGATGGGTCGATTCCAGTTACACAGGGATTTCGACTTATGATCATACCGGGGTCGGTCTTTGGGAGAGTAACAATTCATTGACGGGAACCCCAGCGCATACCGGAAGCAAGTGCCTTCGTTTCAATGATGATTCAGGAGCGAATGAATACCTGCTGTATCAGGGACTCGACGGGAATGGGAAAGATAGCGGTGTTGGAACGGTCTCGTTCTGGTATCGTCACTGGAATGGCGACTCATCCCCAATTGAAGTGCAGCTTCAGTACAATTTGGGAAGCGGCTGGATAAATGCCGGCAGTTCTGTGGTTATGACTTCGATAACCTACCAGCAATTCTCAACCGATGTGAACATTGCCGGTGACAATATCTTGGTTCGAATCGTATCTGTCCAGGATGCTGAACGAGCGTGCATCGACGATTTATACATAGGAGATTACATCGCGGGAACTCCAACCAATACGCCAACACCATCCGTGACTCCAACGGATCTTCCCACCACGACACCAACAGCCGAGGCAACGAATACACCGGGAGCTGCTCCGGATCTCACGATTAATGAAATATATTATGATGACCCCAGTGGCGATGATTCCAGTTACGTTGAAATTTATGGCTCAGTCGGAACTTCGCTTGACGGCGTCTTTTTGATTACCCGGGACCAGAATTGCTCCGATGTGGGTACCTATGATTTATCAGGAAATATAATACCTCCCGATGGATTATTTGTGATTGGCGCATCAACGGTTCCCAATGTAGACCTTGTTGAAAATGGGCTCAACGCAACCCTGCAGAATGGACCATGCGATAGTGCATGGATTACCTACAGCGGTTCGGATATCGACGGTGTCCGATGGGGTGATGACTGCTCATCGTTACCCGGCAGTTGCGGTGAGGGTTCGCCAGAACCGGAGCCGGGGGTCGAAAACAGCATTTCAAGGATTCTTGACGGCGGAGATAGCGACGACAACGATTCCGATTTTTGCGAGTCACTGTTAACTCCTGGTGAAACCAATGTTTGTGCAACGATACCGACGGCCTCGCCATCCCCGACGGCTGAAGCCTCTCCAACGCCAACATATACGCCGGAACCGGTGCCGACTAGTACACCCACTGATCCGGGACCTCAGCCGACAATTGTCATCAATGAAGTCTACTATGATGATGCCGTAACAGATGACTACAGCTACGTTGAAATTTTTGGACCTCCTTATCTTAACCTGAATGGAATTCACCTCGTGGCAAGAAATGAACAGTGTGCAGACATTGCGGATCTCGATCTTTCCGGTTACTTGCTTCCAGCAGACGGGTTCATGGTCATCGGTATGGCCACTGTTGCCAATGTCGATATTGTTTCATTCGTTTTCGCTAATAACCTGGGCAATGGACCATGTGACAGCGTATGGCTGACTTTTGGTGGCGCTGATGTTGATGGCGTTCGGTACAGTGATGATGATTGTTCGAGTAATCCGCTAAGCTGCGGGGAAGGCAATCCGGAGACTGAACCCGACCTGGACTACAGTATTTCCAGAATTATTGACGGGCTGGATACACAGGACAATGATAATGATTTCTGCGAATCGCTGCTGACTCCGGGCGACTATAACCTATGTCTTGGAGATCCGACACACACTCCCGGCCCGACGAATACGCCGGGACCTTCTCCGACGCAGACCCAAACACCGCCAATCATCGACCTCAAAGTGAATGAGGTCTACTTCGATGATCCGAGTTCCGACGATGAAGCCTTCGTTGAATTACACGGACCGCCGGGAGTCTCCCTGGATGGCTATCATCTGATCCCGCGAAGGATGCTCTGCACTGATCTTGCCGATTATGACCTGGCGGGTTATACGATGCCCGCTGACGGCTATTTCGTTGTCGGGCAGAGTTCCGTAGCGAATGTCGATTATATTGCCAACGATATGGGATCGTCGCTAGAGAACGGTCCCTGTGACAGCGTCTGGTTAACCTATAGTGGGATTGAGATTGACGGTGTCCGGTATGGGCCGCCCGATTGCGACACTCTGTATCCTCAGAGTGTTGCCTGCGGAGAGGGAAATCCTGAACCGGAACCCTATTCTCAGGACTACAGTATCGGACGATGCATTGATGGAGTCGATACGGATGACAACGACACGGACTTTTGCACTTTGATGATCAGCCCCGGGGAGTCCAATGACGGATTGTATCCCCCAACAGCAACGCCTTCAGGTGAACCGACGAGTACCCCAACGGAAACGCCTTCGCCCCTGCCGACGAATACTCCGACAAACACTCCAACGAACACACCGACGGGTGCTCCGACGAACACTCCGACGAATACGCCAACCAATACGCCGACGGTGACCAATACCCCAACGAACACACCAACAAATACACCGACAGCAACCAATACGCCGACAAACACGCCAACGAACACACCGAC
>JAFGMN010000177.1 GCA_016927515.1 candidate division CSSED10-310 bacterium
ATCAATCCCATTGCCACTCCCGCTACCGGCGCAGTCAATGGAACACCTGCATCCATCAACGCCAGACAGCCTCCGCACACCGTTGCCATGGATGATGACCCATTGGATTCGGTGATTTCCGAAAAAACGCGGACGGTATACGGAAACCGCTCCCGCGGCGGCATGACCTGGGACAAGGCTCGCCACGCCAGTGCCGCATGCCCGATTTCCCTTCGCCCCGGACCGCGCATCGGCCGGACTTCACCCACCGAATAGGGAGGAAAGCTGTAGTGTAGAAAAAAAGTATCTTCTTCGGTGCCGTGGACATTTTCGAGCCGAAGCAGGTCTTTTTCCGGTCCCAGTGTACAGGTGACGAACGCCTGGGTTTCGCCGCGGGTGAACAGAGCGGATCCATGAGGTGAAGGAACGAAGTCAATGCAGCCGCTGATCGGTCGCACGGCATCGGGTGATCGATGATCCAGCCGGAGTTTACGGTTGAAGATGCGATCCCGGACCATGCGGACTTTCACCTGATCAAACGCGTCAATGATCCATCGAGCGTCGATTTCGTCTCCATTCTCCCCGGCAGAAAGCGATAGAGCATCGATGCATTGGCGCTTCATATCGTCCAATGCAGAATGCCTCTGTTGTTTATCCGCACAGTCCAGAACCGGTGGCAGTTTTTCCTTTAGCCATTCGGAGACGCGTTCCATCACTGAGTCCGGAAGATTGGCGACCGCGTACTCCCGGATAGCAAGTCCGCATTCGTTTCGCCAGTCATCTAGAACGTCCAGGATTTTCCCGATAGATTCTCTGGCGGCATCAACGGCTGCCAGGAGGTCGCTTTCCGGCAGTTGTCGGCAGTGGCCTTCCATCATAATCAGACCGTCGCGAGCCCCAGAAATAACGATATCGCAATCCGATGCCGAGCGGATGATGCGGTCTGGGTTGACCACAAATCGGTTATCGGTCCTGCATATCCTGACTCCTGCTGCCGGGCCATTGAATGGAATAGGAGAGAGATGGAGGGCTGCACAAGCGCCCAAAACACCGAGAACATCGGTGTCCACCGCTGGATCAGCCGATAGCAGGGTGGCAATGACCTGCGTTTCACAGCGATATGATTTGGGGAAAAGGGGCCGGATCGACCGGTCAATGAGACGGCTGGTCAGAATTTCCCGTTCCGTCAATTTGCCTTCCCGCCGGTTATACGAGTGTGGTATCAGCCCTGCAGCACCGAACAACTCGCGGTAATCAACGGTCAAGGGGAAAAAATCACCTCCGTCTCGAGACGTTTTTTCTGCTACAACCGTAACCAGAATGGCAGCTCGCCCCTGCCGAACAATCACTGCTCCATCCGCCTGCCGGGCGACAATACCCGTTTCCAGTTGCATCGTATCATGTCCCAGATCAATTATTCGGGTCGTGCTACTTCGATCCGTCATCGTCTCACCATCCCCAGATAATCCGGTCATAATCCAGAACGGTTCCCGTTCCTGCGTCAAGCATTGCCTGCCAGAAACTGACTCCCTCTGCATGGCCCGACACCGCCGGCCAGGGAAATGCCAAAATGGTTTCCACTGAAAAACTCCGGGCTTCCAGCGTGTCGGTCCGATAACTTACGGTTTCGGTCCATTGAGGCCAGAACCAGAACATCCCGGCAACTTCCAGAGCAATGAATTCTACAATATCCCGACGGGGACCATAGTTCTGTATTTCGGTATAAAGAGTAAACGGTTCGCCCGCTGCCATCGCTGTATCAGGCATGATGATCCGCCCGTCCGTCCGATTTTCAAACGCCGCTTCGAAATCCGGCCCTACTCCGGCAAGAATTTCGAAATCGTCAATGTTCCAACCACCAAATTCAACGCCAGCATCGGAAGCGAGCGTGAACATCACCCGGGCATTCCGGTCGTCGTCCAGAAAATTGTCGATTTCAATCAATACATCTTGCCACTGTCTGTCAACCCAATCATCGGATTCCGGGTTGATCCACACGGGGGTTCCATTCACTTCCACGGTGGTTTGATCGTATATCGCTTTTTCGACAGAGAGCCATCGTTTGAAGCGAAGAAGGACCCTGGAATGACCGGCACAATTGATTGGAGGGGATTGGAGCCAGGTTTCCTGATCCGGGCCGTAATTGCCGGATTTATTCAGACGTGTTCCCCACATATAGGTTCCTGAGAAAGGCTGTTTGGGATCAAAACGGGGGAAATCGTTCTCGCCGTGCATTCCGCGAACCCATTGATCCTGTCGAGAGGAGCCGTGGGTCCAGCCTTCATCGGAATTTCCTTCGAAATCATTGGAATAGATGGGGAATATGGGTCCAACAAGTACATTGACCGGCCGGGCGGTTTCTCCTGCATCAGCGATGATGGTCACTGTACAGGGAATGATGATACCGGGTTCGATCGCGTCCGAGAGAATCAGGGTGAACACATCGCTGACAGCAATCGTTTCACCGGCAGCCAAATCGGTAATCATCGCTTCTGGATCCAGCAGCACAATCAGGGGGGAATCCGTAGAAAAGATTGCCCGGACGTTTTCAGCGGTTTCTCTGCCCGAATTGGTCAGAGTGAAATCAGCATGGATCGCAGCACCTGGAACCGGTTCTCCGGCGTCATCATCGGCAAAGATGACATCATCAACAACAAACTCCACCGGTTGAATTACGTCATATTGTACCGTGCTGAAGTATTCGCCGATGTGAACATCGCCACGTCGGATGGTGAAATAGCCATTTTCGCCGAAGTCGGTTCCCCAGGAGTTTTTAACGATCCAGGAGCCGCCATCACAGATCGTATCATCCCAGCCGACAATAACGACACCGTGATTGATCGACGTGTTGGAGTCATCGGCATAGCATCCACCGGTATAGGCTTTCAAGTTATCGTTAGCTCCCATGGATGTAGCCACGGGACCATAATCCACCAAGGCGGATTTTATGGCTTCTTCCGAACCATGGTATGCGTCGAAGCCGATGGTTCGGATGTATGCGGGGGATGATTCCGTCCGGCATGAACCGTTCACAGCCTCATAGGGATAATCCGCTTCGATCCGTGCAGGATCCCACGCCAGATAGCTCCATGCGGATTCCGTCGTACCTCCATTGCATCCGTAGCTGCCGGGTGTGCAGTCCACGAGTTGCTGTTCCGAGAGATCGTATTCCACTCCGGTTTGAATACGAATCTGAGCTTCCAGCACACCGAGAGCCGCAAATGCCCAGCAACTTCCGCACTGCCCCTGGTTTTTCACAGGCGTCACACCGGCCATTTCTCGCCAATCCCATACTTCCGGAAAATCACGGTACATCTTTTCCGGTGGGTACGGTTTCAATTCCGAATCGCCCAGCATGCGGTATAGTTGCAACGCCTGATACTGGTCACTGGGGAGTTCATGCACACGGATTTGCGGATGGGTTTGACCGATGCACGGGTAGTTCATTCCGCATGCGAAGCCGATCGTCATCATAAGAATCCATCGGTATCGTGTTATCAATTTCACAATTCCCCCCTTTTCCTAACTTATCACTGAAGCGTTACGGAACCATTAAATGGAAAAAACTCAAACAGACCGAATCACTGGGCTTGCATCGGTAATGGCCGAGCGGGATCGGTCACCGCATCGATTTTACGTGCGAGACTGTCGCCGCGTTCAATATCCTCATCTGTGATGATATGAACATCCAGTAAACCGCCGGGGCGTTTCTTCCCCGTGCGGAGATAGTTGATCTCACCCAGGCAAATACTCCACCCTTCCAACCAGTTTTCAAGTGCGCTGCGCTGGATTCGATCCCCGGAAAAGTGCACGATCATATCAATGTCACTTTCCGGACCGGCGCTGCGGTTTTTTGTGCTTCCCAGGATATATGCCGCCTTGACACCCAGTTTGCGTTTGCCCATCTCGATGGCAATTTTTCGTGCCATTCCGAGACGCCATCGCCAGTGATTTTCAACCTGTTCTGTTTCAACAGCGACCGTCTCGGATCCTGTTTCGTACGTATCCGTTTCCAGTCCCAGAAATCCGATCGCCCGTTCTTCATCGGCATTCATCAGGATGCGCAGTGTCTTGCCTTCGGTAGAACCGGGAACATCAATTACGCGAAGAGTTTTTGACAGATATTCGAATTCAGGCAGAAGATCCCCCAACACATTGTGCGAATCTCGGAGGAACGGCCAGTTAAAAATGACATTCTCATCATCGGGATACAACGGAAGATATCGGATTTGTGCTTCGACGAGATCCTGAAAAAAATGCGTTCCGAACGATAACTCGGGAACGTATTTCCCTTTTTTGAGAGCAATCTCGATCAATGCCGCCGTATTATTGAAATCCGAGTATGTCACACTGACGCCGAGTTTAATATCTCCGCGGCTGCCCCATCGACCGGGTCCGAGAAGAATGAACCGTCGTTTGGGAAGGATTTTATTGAGTTTAGCGATCGCTCGCCCAATCGCCTTCATATCCTCGCAGTTTTCCAGGTTGTTGTATTCATCCGGATCGACGAAGACAACGTGAGTAATGGGTGGAACGACACCATTGGTGACGTATTTGTTGGCGGAAAAGACGGTCAGGTCACTGGGAATATTGGCGGGAATGGCCGTACCGGTTTCGCCGAGGGCGAAACTCTGCGGTCTGCACTGAAGAAGATAAAACGTGTGACCGTCGCTGGCGAACTCGATATCGACCGGATTTTTCATTTCTTCGCGGAGCAAGGTGAGCATTACCTGCATCTGTTTGACGAAATTGGTTTTTTCGCGCAAACCGTCAAATGTGACCACCAGATCGTCCTGCTGATAGTTGGTCAAGCCACTGGCGGGACGCAGATGGTTCCGCTCATACTTCGAAACCATCCGGCTGATTCCAGGCAGATCCTCCCCAAACTCGCGGATGAAATCTGAGATATCGATGGTTTCGAACGCATTGGTTTCCATATTGATCACATCAATTTTCCGGGGAGCATACCGGACGATGTCCTCCGGAGTAATATTGACTTTGAGTGCGGGTTTGCCGGGAGCGATGAGGATGGGGTAATCATCGCTTGTACGATCCACCGCACGTGTACCAAGTCCTGGAACAAGGCGGATCAGACCGTCTCCCCGACTGATGCGCGGCGACCAACGGAATTCGTTGTTGCTGAAGGCGACACCGGCAAACGTCGGGAGAAAATATTTCCCGGCTTTTGTCCCGACGACCTCCTGAATCATGATGCCCATCTCCTCATAAAAATCCAGAAGACCGCGTTCCGCCCGATATTCGATCGGATCGGGTCCAAAAGTCGATGCGTAAACTTCCGCAATCGCATCGGTTAACGCGTCCAGCCGCTGCTGCTTGCTCCCTTGATTAGCAATGAACAGGCTCTTATACTTACCCGAAAACGCCGTGCCCAACCGATCCTCGAGCAAACTGGAACTTCGGACAATGATGGGCACTTCACCAAAATCATCCAGCGCCATGGACAGGCCTTTCAGAATTTCCGGCGGGAAAAGTGAGTTTTTAAACAATTGGATGATTTGAGGGTATTCGATCCGGACCTGATCGATCTCCTTGTATTTTTGTTCCGTGACCTCTTCGAGATTGTTGTATTTAATAAAATTAGTCAGTCCGTCCGAGGAGACATACCATGTGCGGGGCATCTTTAGGTTTTTAAAGAGATCCTGGCTGTAAGGGGATTTTTTCAACATGTTATATGCCAGAAAAAGGCCCGCACTCTTTCCACCCAGCTTTCCATGACTCCCTGCCGGATAGATGATCCGTTGAACCAGTTCGTAGAAATCGTCGATATGAATAAAATTCTTGGCGATGTTGATGAACTTCAGTTGATCGAAAAAAAACTGGCGGATCAACGATACGCGTAAACCCATATCAGTATGAGGCGATAGATATACCTCATCATCCGGTCCCAGGAAATGATACCGCGTAATCGCATCGACTATCTCCGACAATGTGGAATCGTGATTGCCGAGAACCTGGACGATATCACTGGCTTTTTCCTCCTGTATCCATTTGTGTATACATGCCAGAATATCGGCATCGGTCAGGATTTTTTCAGCCAATGCGAAAATCTCGCGTCCCAATTCGATCACTGTCGCCAGGGTTTGCTTTTGACTCGGTCGATTCGCGTCTTCGTCTTCGGGATGAAGGCGTCCCTGTTGACGATACGAAAAATGCTGCAGAAAATCGGCTGCCTGACGATGACCCGACCAAACGAGATGGTTGGCCATTTTTCGGGCTATTCGTGAAAACAGTTTCCGGTCGGTTTTGCGCAGGAGATCCAGGATGATTCTCCACTCATTTGGGGGTTCATCCGGAGCTTTCCGGTCCGTCTCGTGTTGACTTGCAGCATGGTGATAATCGATCTGAAGGATGGCATGCCCCAAGCGCTCTCCGATGGTCTTCAGTAGGCGGCGTTCTTCCTTGAGAAACGGGTTTTCGTCCATCTGCGGGTGTCGCTTAAGATAGCAGACTTCCACGCGCCCGTATGTTTCGCCATAGATGCTGATGGGAGTGCTGAGCAGCCACGGGGTTTTTTTATAATCCGAAGCCATTATTTCTTCGTTGCGGTAGACAATCCGGGCGCTGCATAAATCCATGAACAGGAAGCCTTTGGGAATGATGTCCACGGCTTTTTTCAGGATATCAATGACGTTCGTATGCTTTTTAGACAATAATTCCTCAATTTTGTAGAGGCAATCCAACTCTTTGGTCCGTTCCCGTAAATCGATGAAAATGCGCTTTACGGGTTCATTCTGCTTCGCCATGATATATCAACCCCCTGCTCTGTCGACCATCCAGTTTGACCACGAGGGGGTGGGTTAACCGGATGTGTCGGGTAAATCGATGATCGCTGACGATTTCCTGTTGCATCAACCAATCCCAATCGATGCGGTAAGGACCTTCGTACCGTAAGGCAAAGTAACCGACCTGGAATGATGACAGATTATGAAAAAAGTGGGAGCCCTGACTGAGATCGACAATCATGTTCGGAAGAGTTGCTTCGACCAGGACTTTGGCTCCACTGATCTGACCCCAGTTCACAGGTATCCCCAGCCAGTGGTCAGAGCTTCCCCATCGGCCGAAACCAATCAGGACATACCGGGTGCCTTGCTTAATCAGGCCCCGATTGATGACTTCCAGTTCCAGCGCGATCTCGCGTGTATATTTGGCGTCAAACACATCCGGTTTAACGAACACGACATCCATCAGATCGTTCCAGACGCCGTTACCCATCACATTTTCCGATGCGACACGGACACCGGGAGCTGTCATTTCGGCGCTCTCGATTGTCACGATGGCATCCGATACGACCATAGGCCGAGCTTGCAACAAGCCGAATCGGGCCGGTTGCGAGAGATCGCGGTCGAACGTTACCGCGAATTCGATTTCCACCTGATGCTCCAACGCTTCTTCGCACAAAGTCAGAATACGCCGGATGCAATCGTTCAGTGGAATAACTTCGAGATCCAGCATTGGGGAGAATGTCACTAATTTCGGGCCAGAGCCGTCATATCCAATGTTGATACGATCGGATTGCGGATCGTACGTCGATACGATATGACGCAGAACACCCAATCGATCCGCCTCATCGAGATGGAGCCGGACCATATACTCCGTTTCATGAATGGGGTCATACAGCGGCACATGTCCCATTGAGATGGCCCAAAACGCATTTTGTGTAAATCGCAGCATTTCGCCAGTAGATCCATACGGAGGTTTCATGCGTGGAAACGCTGGACTGTAGTTCCAGCAAAACCCGCCATCCACGATGGATTTTCCGAGGCCCAATGCCAGGTCGACGACACCATGTTCCGGTTTAGCTCTTCCGGAGGGGTAAAAGTTATATGATCGGCCCACACCGGAAATCACGGGAAAGAAATATTCACCGAATCGATTGCCGATCACTTCCTGGATAATGATGCACATTTTCTCTTCTTCGATCCGGTGGGATGTTGCTTCGATATAGCTCTTCGCTTCCGCGAAAAAGGTCGATGCATAGACAAACTTGATGGCTTCGGTCAATTGCCGGAAGCGCACATTCGTTTCCATGCGGTTATTCGGAATCATTTTTGTGCCATAGATACCTGCGAATGGTTCGAACATGGCATCTTCCAATAGGCTTGATGACCGAATTGCCAGTGGTTCACTCGCCCGTGAGATAAGGGACCAGAGATCTCCCAAAAGGGTCGGTGGGAGATCGGCTTGTTGAAAATGGTGGGCGATCCTCTCATCGGAAAAGTCGCTGGTGGCGATATCGCGGAGTTTGTTATCTTCGAGAAATGCATCGAAGTATGTTGAGGTAATGACGACCATCCGTGGTATATCAACGCGGATATGTGAAAAGGTCCTGTCATCGATTTTTGACAGGACCTTTTCTTTCAACAGGGCTAGACCGGCTGCTTTTCCCCCCACATCACCTTTTCCCATGACAGTAAAGCTCTGGCGTCCGTCATCGCCATGCCGATCGAATACCGTATGGGGTTTTCCGGATCGGTGAAGGGTCATTCCATTATGAAACCCCGTGCGGACCGGTTATATTAAACCCAGCCACGGTCTTTGCAGGCTTGCGCCACGCGGTTAATGGCAATTACATATGCGGCATCCCGCATGTAAATTTTATGTTTTTTAGCCAATTCGCTGACAGCGATGAACGCGGATGTCATCTTGGTATCGAGACGGCTCAGGACTTCGTCTTTTTCCCAGAAATAATTCATATTGCACTGAACTTGTTCGAAGTAGCTACACGTCACGCCTCCGGCATTGGCCAGGAAATCCGGAATCACGAAAATGCCTTTTTCCTCGATGATCCGATCGGCGTCCGGCGTTGTGGGACCGTTGGCTCCTTCACCAATAATCTTGACGCGGTCTTTGATCTTGGTCGCGGTTTCGCTGTTGATCTGGTTCTCCATGGCGCAGGGCAGCAGGATATCGACATCCTGTTCAATCCATGCGTCACCGGGGAGAATCTCGTAATCGAGTTCAGCGGCTTTTGTCTTGTCAATACCTCCGAAACGGTCGGTAATCTTGAGCAGTTCATCGATATTGATGCCGTCAATCCGGCGGAAGGCATAGGAACACTGATCTTCCTGGTCCCAACACGATACGCAAATGACTTTGCCGCCGAGCTGTGTGATCAGACGGATAGCGTATTGGGCCACATTACCGAATCCCTGCACACTGACGAGGGTTTGAGCGGGGTCGATACCCAGTTCTTTCATGGCTTCACGGACGGTAAAGATCAGGCCGTATCCGGTCGCTTCGGTGCGGCCCAGGGAACCGCCCATACCGACCGGTTTTCCGGTGATGAAACCGGGGTATTTTGCACCGTGAATTGTTTCGAATTCGTCCAGCATCCAGAGCATGTGCTGAGCGGATGTCATGACGTCGGGAGCCGGAACATCGTTGATGGGACCGACGTTTTTAGCCATCTGTCGAACCCATCCACGGCAGATTTGTTCCTGCTCGTGATCACTCAGGTTATGTGGATCACAAATTACGCCGCCCTTTCCTCCACCAAGAGGAATGTTAACGACTGCGCATTTCCAGGTCATCCACATGGAAAGGGCTTTCACCGTATCAATCGTTTCCTGTGGATGGAACCGGATTCCGCCTTTGTTTGGGCCCAGCGCATCGTTGTGCTGAACTCTGAAACCCCGGAACACTTTCATGGTTCCGTCATCCATCCGCACTGGAATGCTGAAATGGAATTCACGGAGAGGTTCCCGCAATAATTGCCGAGTGGCTTCGTCCAGATCGAGATACTCCGCTACTTTATCAAACTGAGCTTGTGCCATTACGAAAGGATTAAAGTTTTTTCCCGTTGCCATAATTAAACTCCTTTAAGAATACATGACAAAACCGTAAAAAAAAGCACTGACGCAGCAGCGTCTTTGCCCTTACATCAAAAACAATTCTCAAAGTCAAGGACCGGAAATCAAACGGCGCTTCGGTCCCACGTTACGCGCCGGATGCCTTTTAGAAATCGAAATGGCGTCGCCTCGCAGACTCCATCGAAAACATGCTGCCTGTCCACCACCTCGATTCCACTCAAAACATCGACGCCATAGTTGAACAACAGCGGATGCATGGGTGTCGTTGCTCCCAACAACATGACCCAGGCATGGGAGGCCAGATCGAGGAGCGTATCGATTGACCCATTGATAAAAGCACTCGATGTAATCACGATGATATCTGCCTCAGGAAAAACCACCCGTGCCCGTTCGATGCCCTTTTTCCCCTCATGGGGTTCCTCATGAATAACAGTCAGCTTGCGCACACGACGGCTCAAACCGGTCACAAACGGGAATTGCCCGACCACGGCAACATGCGCATCCGTTCCCATGGTTTCGATTATATCCTGACCATGACGCTCAATGTAATCCGCTTGCGGATCGGGCAACGATGCATTGAGGGCCGAAACAGCCAAAGATTTCTGCAACAGGTTACCCGTTTCATATCCACGCATGAGTGTGTCCGTTGAGATACGATGCAACTCGCCGACACCCTTAAAATCGTTCAGATAATTACCACACGGATCCCTGAAACAGGATGCCAAGCCCGTTCGTTCCTCTGTTTCGACAACAACAGAAAAGACCCCAAGCATCGCCCGGATAACACGCCGGCTTCCAATAGATTCCCGGGTGAGCGTTTCAAACAGCGTCATGGGTCATACCGATCCTATGCGAAAAGTCGATCAACCGCTGAACATGCCCGGAATCGGCTTCCGCCAACCGGTTCGACAACTCAGCCAATACCGGATTGGCTTTAGCAAATAAAAACCGGTAATGCGCCTCCACAGCGCTCTGCTCGATCTGTACCGAAACCTGTACCGCCTGTTTCAGTTCCATCGTTTTCCTCTGATCCGCAATCTCCTTCAAAACACCCGTCAGCGTCAGAATACCGTCGAGATCGGCATCGATCTGATCGAATTCGCGAAATCGCTCCGTCACCATCGCCATCTGCCCATGAATCATATCGCGATGCTGAAGCTCTTCTTTCGCCAGTTTACGAAACACGGTTCGGGCTTCTTCATGATCCTGAAATGCATCACCGAGCCACATGTACAGGCGGTGCATCTGGTATTCGAGTTCCATCAGCGGTTTAAGAATCTGCAGTAATTCCATGCGCATCCCCAATCAGCCGTTTCCGGTGCACCATCTGCAATGCAATCACCGTTTTGGCGTCGATTATACGTCCTTGATCGACCATCCGGAGCGCTTCATCCAGCGAATAGACGAGCACCCATGTTCGTTCGTGCGTTCCCTTTTCTCCCCCCGTCCTGCCGTGAAGTCCGGTGAGATCCGATTCAGCGTGAAACAGATGGCAGCGTTCCGATGATGCACCCGGAGACAGATAGAATGAACCCATGGCGGTTGGATCCACACCATCAATGCCTGCTTCTTCAAGCAGCTCGCGTAGAACGACTTCCCGCGGATCGTCATCCGGCGACATGGACCCGGCAACAATTTCGAGCATCCAGCCATCCTCCGTCCGGCATATCGGCGGTATTCTAAATTGGCGAACCAGGACTACATTTTCACATTTTGCATCATGAACGATCACCGCTGCCGCATCACCACGTTCGAACACATACCGGGTCATGAGTCGTGAAGGTTGACCATCCGG
>JAFGMN010000178.1 GCA_016927515.1 candidate division CSSED10-310 bacterium
CTACGGGCACGGGGAGATCGACGGTCAGGACACCGCCATAGGGTTCGTTGGTGCCTGAGACCTGGGTCATCAGGGGCGTCGAGAGGTTGGTGCCGCTCATGCCGTCAAAAATTTGAATCGCCCAGTTGAAGTTATTGCCGGCATTTGCCCATTGGACCTGGGTGACAAAGCCGTTCTGTGTCGGGACCAGCCGCTGGCAGGCATAGATCGTATTCGGCATTGACGGATAGTATCCGGTCGGGCCGGCCTCATCTTCATACAGCAGCGTACCGCCCTGCGTTGCCAGGGAATCTTCCCATGCCCAGAACTGGCCGTTGGCGTTGCCGATATTCGCTACACCGTATCCGATATAAAAATACCCATTGTCGCCCCACAAGTCACTCCACGAATTTTTGCAAATCCAGTAATTACCGTCCAAATAGCCGGGATCGCCTGTTCCTTCGTGATATCCCACGATCAGCACCTGATGATCCGAAGAGGAACTGGATCCAGAGGTGATGACATACGTGCCGTTATATGTTGAAAATCCGGGAATAACCGTTGTATCCATCGATGTAATGACCGGGCCATTCGTGAGAGCAGCCTGAATGGCGGCCGTGGAAGCGCCGATGGACCGCATGGATCGAAGCCGGTAATCCTGCTGTGGGCATGCCATGCAGTTGGTCGACCCCGGATTCCAGACCTGACAGGATTCGAGCACAGGGCCCAATGCGCTAAAGTAGCCGGCGACTTTCCAGAAATTGCCGCCCTGACTGGGTCCCGGAGGATAGCAACAATCGGAGATGGCATCTTCGGAGAAATTATCGGAAAAGCTCGCGCCTTCCTCGATTTTAATTCGCGAGACGAGGTTATGGGAACCGGCAAATGCCCAGCACAACCCGGTCGTATACTGATCTTCGACGGGGCCCAGGTAATTGGTTCCACTTACGTCGCGCCAGTCAAGCAATGGAGCATCGGGTTCCTGGCCCACACTCTCCCACGCCTGCTCGACTTTGAATACATCCGTTGCACCCGGAATATATTCCGCCTGCGCAACCATGCATACGAAAACAACAAGACAGATGGCACTTTTTAACATGCTGCTTTTCATCTTTCCCTCCCTTTTTGAAACATCCATCAGGAATAGCTCAGGTTTATATATTCTGGCTGATTCTCGAATTGACGTCAATTGATAAAACGAAAAAAGCCGACCTCGACGGCCGGCTTTCTGATCCTCAATCCAATCGCTATCTGAATAATCGACTGCTTCGCGTCGATCGCGGCTTTTCCGCAGTTATCGGCAAAGGGTCAATCCATTCCCCGGCCACGCCGAGATCCGCGCTGCTCCCCGCGTTCCCGCCGATTTTCCCGCCGCTCATCGACACATTCCCTCATATTGTTTATCTGGTCTTCCGTCAATATTCCCTTGATCTGGAATGTCGCCGTGATGGAATTTCTGAACAGCTGTCCCTGCAGCCGGGTGATCTCATCGGCCAGATCCATCGCCGCTTTCTGATCCGATTCACCGGCATCGACCATTAATTCGCGGAGTGCTGCATGGTTGTTCTTCAATTGCACATCAAGGCTGCCGTTTGCCTCGCGGAACGACTGACGCACCGTTTTCAGTTTTTCCAATTGGTCGTCGGACACGCCGGCTTCCCGAGCAATATCGACAACTCGGTCCCACGAAGCCCGTAAAAGCGGATGCAGGCCGGGCATGCCGTCCCTCGCTCCCATACCCATACCCCCGCGCATCTCACCTTTACCGGCATGTACTCCTTCGAGCGTTCCGCCGAGGGTAACCAACGCCAACATGACAATGATTGTTCCAATCTTTTTCATCTTTTCTTCCTTTCGCTTGGTTCGAGTTAGCATCATCTCTCTCCCATTCCTGATGCTTCGACTCCCGATACGATGAAAAGGTTTAAAACATCATTGCGGCCGGATCCGACAGCCTGAAGGAATCGTGGTGTTTTTAGGAATAACAACGATTCCATCCCGCACAACAAACGTCTCCCGCGTAACATCCCCACATCCTTCATGGGACGTAATGACCACGCCATCACCGATCCGGGCGTTTTTATCGATAATGGCTCGCTCAATATGACAGTCTTTCCCTATTCCCAAATGCGGAACACCGTATTCAATATTCCGCACGAAATCTTCATCCATTTCGTAAAAATCTGCACCCATCATGACGACCCCACGTAAAACGCTCCCCTCACGGACCACACCCCGCAATCCAATAATCGAATCGCTGATGTCCGCACCTCTTAATCGGGATCCTTCCGCCAGAACCGATTGACGAATCGTACACTCCGAGACACGTGACGGCGGCAAAAAGCGGGAACGAGTAAAAATAGGATGGTTCCGCTTGTAAAAATCAAACGCCGGTTCCGGCCGCGTCAGTCCGATGTTCGCTTCGTAAAATGTTCGGATCGTTCCAATATCCTCCCAGTATCCATCGAACGGATACGCGTATACACGGTATTTCCGAATGCCTGCCGGAATGATGTCCTGACCAAAATCCGCGCCCTGTACGGTATTCAGAATCTCTTCTAATACCTCCATCTGGAAGAGAAAAATCCCCATGGAAGCAAGATATGGTTTGTCGCTCTCGGCATCGGTCCTCATTTCCGATAGCACCCGATCATCTTCAGGTTTTTCGGAGTAGGCGACGATGCGGTGGGATGCGTCCGTTTTCAGGATACCGAATCGAGATGCCTCTTCTTCACGGACCGGAATTGCCGCCAAGGTGATATCCGCAAGATTTTGTTTGTGAAACGCGACATAATCGGAATAATTCATTCGGTACAAATGGTCACCTGCCAGAATCAAGGCGTCCCGTGCGGCGGTATTTTGGATTTCCGGAAGCTTCTGACGAACGGCATCGGCGGTTCCCTGATACCAGTCGCTGCGGGTCAGCGTTTGTTCAGCAGGCAGCAATTCGACGAATCCTCTGGAAAAAACGTCAAATTTATATGTGTCGTAAACATGCCGATTCAATGATGCGCTCAGGAATTGAGTGAGGATATAAATTTGGTTGATCCCGGAGTGAATGCAGTTGCTGATGGGAATATCGATCAACCGATATTTTCCCGCCAGCGGTACCGCGGGTTTCGCGCGGTCACGTGTCAGCGGATGCAAGCGCCGTCCGCGTCCTCCCCCCAGAATGATACCGACAATTTCCGATTGCCTCGCCATCCATCGTCTCCTTTACATCATCCGTTCGTCCGGGTTTCGAGCCATCCGGCGTCACTCGTCATCGGCCGCCCGCAGCCGTTCATACATACTCCATATCAATTTCTCGATCTCCCCCTTGGATTCTTTCCATTGAGGAGCGACCAATAAATGC
>JAFGMN010000020.1 GCA_016927515.1 candidate division CSSED10-310 bacterium
GGCCCTCGCAGCGGTGCCCGGTGTTTATATCCCGGAATGGTATCGGCCCCGGCTCGATCGGTCCGGTCGATTCGCCGGTATCGACTGGTGCGGACCTGGAACACAACCACAGCTTTTCCGCCGGGTAGCGATGAACCTGGACACATGGCCTGCTGGCACAGTGATTCATACTCCGCATGCCGAACTTCCCGGATTACATCTGATTGAAATCAGCCGCGGGTGCCCCCGAGAATGCCGGTTCTGCCTGATTCCCGGCTGCTATAGCCCCTTCCGCTATCGATCGGTTCCCGCAATTATGGACTCCGCTCGAAGCGCTCCACCGGACCGGCGCATCGGTCTGCTGGGAGCCGGTGCCGCCGATCATCCGTTTCTGCTCGATATCTGCCGCGCATTGGCCGCAGATGGTTTCCGGTTCTCATTCTCATCACTGCACGCCACCCGGATAACACCGGAATTGACGTCTCTTATTCACACCCACGGACCCCGAACGGTCACACTGGCTCCAGAAGCGGCAACGGATCAGCGACGACGAACATTGGGGAAAACCCTAACAAACACCGATCTGATCGCCGCCGTTCAAGCTGTTGGAAGACCACCGGTTAAAACGATTAAAGTCTATTTCATCGCGGGTCTTCCCGGCGAAACAGCCGGCGATCTTCACCGCATCGCTGATCTGTGCAGGGACCTCGAGGACGCTCTGCGCGAAGCAAATGTCGATTCCAAAGCCATTCCGCGCATTACCGCCGGTATATCGTGTTTTGTGCCGAAACCGCTGTCCCGGTTTGAACGAGCGCCCATGCTGCCTGAAAAGGATTTAAAAGAAAAGCTGGCGCTCATCGCCGACGATCTTCGCGATATCCGGGAAATCCGATGGACGATGGATCATCCGCGATGGGCTGTTATGCAGGGATTGATCGCCCGTGGAGACCGGCGGCTGGGAGCGGTACTGGCGGAGGCCGGCAAGCCGGGAGCGGACTGGCTTTTGCTCATGAAGCAATACCGGAATCAGCAGGCCGAGTACATGACGCACCCGATCCGGTTACGGTATCCCCTGCCATGGGATCATTTGAAGATTGCCGTCATGTGATGTTTGCGATGGGTATCCGGAGCAACTCGTAACCTGATACGCATCGGGTGATGGAGACAGGAAGAACGGGAGAATGAATGAACACTGACACCGGTCAAACGAACATGAAGATACAGGCTTTTCGAAGCATCGTTACGCCGTGGCGATCAGGATTGATTGCTGTATCGGGTGGAGTGGATTCGGGGGTTCTGCTGGCCTTGTGTGTCGAGTGTCCTGGATTCCGGTGCCATGCGGTGACGATTCTGTCGCCGGCGCATCCTGCGGGCGAGGGGAACATCGCCCGGAACCTGGCGGAACGATGGAATGTGCCGCATCATGTACTGGAGTTGAACCCGCTTGATATCCCTGAGATCCGGCGGAACGATGCGGATCGATGTTATTACTGCAAACGGTGGATGTATGGGCGGATGCGGGAGGTGGCGGAACGGGAAGGTCTTGCACGCGTGTTGGACGGCAGCCATGCCGGTGACGATCCGCTGGACCGGCCGGGGTTTCGGGCATTGGTGGAGCGAGGGATACGGATGCCATTGAGGGAGGCGGGAATCACGAAACCGGAGATTCGACAGATTGCCCGGGCATTGGATTTGCCGATATGGAATCGACCTGCCTCAGCATGTTTGTTTACCCGAATTCCCCGTGGGGAACCACTGGAAATCCAGCGTCTGACGCGCGTGGCGGAAGCAGAACGATTGTTGGTTCGTCGCGGATATCGGCAGGTGCGTGTCCGGGATCATGGTGATTGGGCACGGATCGAAGTGGAACGGGATGAAATCAGCCGGCTTGCCGAGGAGCCGGAGCGATCGAAGATTGTCAGTGGGTTGCGAGCCTGTGGGTACCGGTATGTTGCACTAGACCTGGCGGGTTACGGTGGATCCGCTGGGGAGAGGCAGCCGGAGTGACGCGATGCATAAGTCAGAGGAGGTATCGCATGCATGACCGTTTTGAAGGGTCCGGGTGATGCGATGGGATGATTGCAAACACGGGGAGCCGGTTGAGCATGGGGGGCAATTGCTTTTACAGACGGGATGAAAAATAATAGGCGTATTGAGAAGAGAGGGTGGAAAAGCGGAAGGAAGATCGTGCCGTCGCTGGGAGTCACTTTAAAGTCGAAGATACTGTTGACGTTGTTTGTTGGAGCCATGATCGGCATCACGACGATTTGCGGGTTTTGGTTGCACAGCGAAGAACAGCTTCGTGACCAGCAAACGCGTCAGGATGTCAATTTCCAGAAAAGTCGATCCACACGGGATCTCGTTTTTGTGCTGGAGGAGCAAATGCGGATTGCCGGTATCGTTGGGCATTCGTTATCGTTACGCCGTTATATCATTGAGTTCAACCAGATGATCATGCGCGATTCGGCCGGGCATCGCGACGACTTTCTGATACGGGAGGCTGAAAAGTGGCGAACGACGGCGAATGGATCAGGCGATCCCGATGAAATCTGGGATTCGCTCGAAGCCGAATATCTCCGGTCGATCCTAACAGCCTCGCATGATGTCATGGATCGGATATTTGTAACGGACGCATTGGGTTTTATCCGGATCGCCACGCATCCGCCCGACCGGATTCACGTCTTTGATGAAGATTGGTGGCAGCGTGCGCTCATTCTCGAGCCCGGACAGGTGTACCAATATACGTCAGATGTAAAACAGCCCCACGAGAACTATCTGCATTTTTCCCTGC
Source organism: candidate division CSSED10-310 bacterium (assembly GCA_016927515.1). GTDB lineage: Bacteria > CSSED10-310 > CSSED10-310 > CSSED10-310 > CSSED10-310 > JAFGMN01. The sequence goes on from JAFGMN010000020.1 coordinate 2,771, forward strand.
CGTTATATAACGATGAAGGTATCGATGCTGTTGGGGTTGTCCACCTGCGGATCGATCTATCGGATTTGTTTGATGAAGTACTCGGGGAATCGAAATACGGCGATCCACACGTGATTTTTGTCACCGACCAGAACCTGATGTATCCTTCCCTCAGTATCCGGCATCCATTTTCGATCGGTGAGATCATTAATACCAGCCGGATGGCACCGGATTTATATACTGATAAACGGGATCAGTATTACCTGGGCACAGATTCGCTGGCCGGCCGAATCCGGCAGACGATACCGGATATCAGCTGGTCAATCATCTCCTACCGGCCCCGAACATCGATCCTGTCGATTTCCCACCCGGTTTTTCGGAAGGCGTTTGCTCTCTGGTTGATCGGTCTCATGCTGATGCTCTTGATTTGCCATGAAGTAACCGGATGGATTACGCAACCGATTCAATCCATCATCCGCACCATCCGGACGCTGGCTGATGGAACAACATCCGTCCGTGTGCCTGAAAACGGTCATGGTGAAATTGCTGATTTATCAAAAGCGGTGAATCAACTGGCGGAAACCATCGAAGAATCCGCCACGGTAGCAGCGAAAATGCTCCGCGAAACCAATGCTTCGCTGACTGCGTTTGAAGATTTCACCCAGGAAGCAGCTCTCGAGCATGATCGCCGATTGATTTCCGACGCGCTGCTGCGTCTTGCGGTCCGGAAACTGAACGCTGATGCCGGGGTCCTGTTTATTCATAATCCCGATTATAAAGCGCCGATGATTCTTCGGTACAATATCGGCCAGGAACAGCTCGACCGGTTTACTTCCATGGAAGTACATGGATCGAAAGCGAAGCAAGTCTTCTTCGCCTGGGATCACCCAAATCACCAGACGATCTGGGATGAAGGATACCAGGTGATGCTGGCCGCTCCCATCCGAACCCGTCATTCCAAGTTCGGTACAATTTACCTGCTGTTCTATCAGGCCATCGATTCGGATCTTGTGAAAGATCGGACGATCGAATTGATGGCTCTGCAGGGTGCAGTGTATATGTCTCGATCCGCACTGTTCCACCAACTCAACCGGCAAGCCAGTTTTACCGAGGGCATTCTGTCTGGTATTCCGTGGTTTATCTGCACGTTGGATTCAGGAATGCAGATCACATGGCACAACCATCGAATCGAAGATCTTCCGCATGGCATCCGCGGGGAACTGGTCGGATCCCGATGCTGCACTGTTTTCCGGGAACGGTCATCGATCTGTCCCGATTGCCCTGCCCGATTGACATTGAGCGACGGCAACCCCCATGAAATCACACAGCGATGGCCCGGGCCTTCCGGCGAAATCCGCTGGATCCGAGTGAATTCCTTTCCCTCGATGGACGAAACCGGACAGATGAAATCGGTCATTCTCTTTATCCGGGATATTACATCCGAAACCCATGCCCAATCGGAAATCCGGCAATACGCCCGGGCGATCGACAGCATCGGCGAAGCGGTCCTTTTCACGGATATGGATCATCGCATCATGTACGCCAACCGGGCTTTCTTCCGCATATTCAATTATCAGGACCAGGATGTGAAGGGCCTGTCCGTGGACCTGCTGTTCCCGGCGGATACCCGGGAAATTCTCGACGATATCACAGCCACGACCCGCAGAGATCTCATCTGGACCCGGGAAATCGAACTGGCAACGTACGGAGATGACCGCGTGACCTGCTCCCTGATAGTTTCCCTCGTCCGGGAAGATAGCGGTCTTCCTGTCGGACTCGTGTATACATGTATCGATATCACCAAACGCGTGAATCGCGAACGCAAAATGATCCGCAACTACCGCGAATTGGAAATCCTGCATGCCACAGGCAAACTCCTGTCCCAAAACGCTGATGTGCGAGAAATTTTACACAGCGTTCTGGAACAGATCACGGATTTCTCAGGCAGTCAATCAGGGGCATTGCTGTTGTATGCCATTGACAAGCCGGAGGATTCCGGATCGGATGAAATCCGTTTCACTCCGGCCCGGACGGGATTGTATGTGGAGCGGCAGTTACCGGGATACTTCTACCGATTTATCGAGGAAGTGCAACAGGGGCGTGAATCGGCGTTCATCACCCGGGTGAACGCATCGGAAGATCCTGTTGTCCTCAACCGGATTCAATCCGCCGGCTCGATGGAAGAAAAACTGTTCAAGCGGATGGGGTTTCAATCAGCTGTTTTCATTCCGATCCGGACCCGGGGTCGATTGATGGGTTTCCTCTGCATGTTTTCCAATCATTCGTTTCATTTCAGCAGGGATTCGATGGATGTTTTTCGATCGATATCATCCCAAATCGGTGTCTCGCTCTATGGCAAGTATCTTCAGACACACATTGTAAACCGGGCGCGGCATATGGTCACAAGCGAAATGGCGGCCCGTATCGGTGGTGATGTGAAACAAGTTTTGCAGATGCTCGAAATCACCCGGTATATGATCGAGTCGGGGGTCACGCAGAAAGCATGGGATCCGGTGGAACAGGGATGGATTGCCATGAGTCGCCACATCTGGCAGTTGTACCACGTCACGCTGAATATCCTGTCTTACAGTATCGAAGATGAGCGTTTGTATTTCCCGGAAAGCCTCAACGGCATCGTCCGCCGGTGCATCCATCAGATGGAAATGCAGGCATTCGCGCAACGAATCGATATCCGGCTGATCGCTCCAGATGAAGACTCCGAAATCTATGTGAATAAACCGGCATTTCACCGAGCGCTGACGAATCTGCTGATTCTTGCGGTGGAATCCACATGGCACACCGAGCATCCGGGGATCCGAATAACCGTGCATGACGCCATGGGTGCCGGGGAGCATTATGCTGTGGACATAGTGTGTTCCGGTGCTCGCAATTCGATCCTTGAAATCAATCTGAACACGTATCGCGCCGGCGGATCCATCGCGACTTTGCCGGTGCTGTTATCGGGAGCGATCAAGAGCATCGAAATGCACGGAGGTTCTGTTTTCATTGCTCGTCCCGATGATTCAGACGAGAGCACGGTCCGGATCATGATGCCGCGGTTCCCTGCCACGAGCTGACCCGTATGGGCTTCCACCCGATTCACCATTATTCTCGATTAATCCGTGATTCTGGATTACAATGCGGGTGTCTCTGGTGATATAAAACCGTCCTTCGAACGGGACGCGGCATACAGGATCTGACACAGAAGGAGGCGATCTGATGGAACGTCGTGCTGTAAAAGCGATGTGGGGTTTATGTGCAGTGATTATCTGGATTGGACTGGCCGGAAGCGTGTTCGGGTTCAATGGCGACACGTATTCGGACCTGGCCGTCGGTGTCCCGTTCGAAGATTACGCCGGTATCACGGACGCCGGAATTGTTAATCTATTTTACAGCGACATGACCGGGCTGACGACCGATGGCAACCAGTATTTTTCGCAGGACAGTGACGGCATAGAAGATACCTGTGAAACCGATGATCAGTTTGGGCTCACCTTAGAATCGGGTGATTTTAATGGCGATGGTTTTGCTGATTTGGCGATCGGTATCCCGCGGGAGGATGTCGGCAGTGCGGGTGATGCCGGTGCAGTGCATATTATCTATGGTTCAGCCGGTGGATTGGCGAATGTGATACCCTCCTGGTTTCTAACGATGGACATCCTGGATGTTGAGGCAGTATCACAGCCATACGATTTTTTCGGTGCCGGACTGGCAGCAGGCGATTTCAATGGTGACGGTTTCGACGATCTGGCCATCGGATCACCAAACAAAGAGGTCAGCACCTTTGAGTGCGCCGGTGTCGTCTTTGTCGTGAATGGGTCGCCAACCGGACTGGATCCGATGGAAGCATCCGCCTGGTCTCAGGATACACCCAACATCGATGGAGCGGCTGAACCGGATGACACCTTCGGTCAGGCACTTGCTGCCGGTGATATCAATGGTGATGGGTTTATCGACCTGGTAGTGGGTGTGCCAGGTGAAGCCATCGGATGGGTATCCCATGCGGGATGCTTCCATGTGATATACGGCTCGGGAACCGGTCTGACGAGTTCCGGCACTCAGATCATCTGGCAAGGAATGGACGGGCTGTATGCCGGCAC
>JAFGMN010000179.1 GCA_016927515.1 candidate division CSSED10-310 bacterium
CGGTCTGGTTGCTGCGCCATGCGCCGGACCTGTGGTCGTCGCGCTGATGACATTTATCGCTTCCACCGGTCGTGTCATTTTGGGATTCACCCTGATGGTGGCCTTCGCAGCCGGCATGGGCATATTGTTCATTATTCTTGGCACCTTTTCCGGCCTGTTGTCAGCCTTGCCATCAGCGGGAATGTGGATGAACAAGGTTAAAAAGGCATTCGGGGTTATCATGTTGGCCGCTGCGCTGTTTATCGCTAAACCCCTCATCCCTCCGCCGGTGTTTGGTGTTCTGATAGGTGTCGGCCTCGTTTTACTCGGTGCTGCCCTGGGTGCCTTCCGGTCCATTACTCCAGACGACTCCGTGAAAAAAGACCTTGTTCGCGGAATCGCGCTGATTCTCGCTGTCTGGGGAATGGTTTGCTTGGCTGCCCTGTTGCCGGTTCCCGGGAAAATTGTTCCCGTTCAACCGGTTGACGGAGGCGTTGCGGAGTCCGGGACAGCATCCGAATCGATCTGGATGCAGGACGTGGCGGCCGGATTGAAGGCTGCCGGCACATCGGGTCAATACGTCATCCTGGATTTTGGCGCTGAGTGGTGCCATGCATGCAAGGAATTAGAACACAAGACATTCAACGACCCAGCGGTAGTGGCTCGGCTGAAGGATATGGTGGCGGTGAAGGTCGACTGCACCAACGGTCGGGATCCGGCGATCCGAGCCGTGCAGCAGGACTATGGGGTTACGGGACTTCCGACGGTGATTGTGTTGGACAGTCAAGGGATCGAGGCAGGTCGGTTTGTCAGTTTTCTGCCACCCAAACAGTTTCTCACGTTTCTGGACCAGGCAGTCGGAACCGCCATCGATTAAGTAAAGCAAAAGGCATCAGCTGGAAGAAAGGAGAGACCGATGGAATCATTGAATGAAAAGCAGTTTCAAGAAAAAGTAGTGAACAGCGTCGGACTGGTGTTGGTCGATTACGGTGCGACGTGGTGTGGACCATGCAAAAAATTAAAACCACTCCTGGAAGAACTGGCAGGCACAAAGGCTGATCAGGCGGAGTTTTACTATGTTGATGCAGGGGAACAGCCGACCCTGGCTCAAAAATACGGGGTCATGTCGTTGCCGACCCTGTTGTTTTTTAAAAATGGTGAAGTAAAGGATCGGATTGTCGGCCTCGTGGCCCGAGAAAAGATTGTTGATAAGATTGATGCCCTGGCGTGAATTGAAATTCCAGACAAGAAAACGATACACTGATTTCTGCCGATCCGGTGGAATGACGTTCACCAACCATCTCCTGTGGGTCAGTCAATGAGTCAGAAAGGCGATCTTACAAACATACCATTTGAAAAGCTGCTGGTCTGGTTATCGAGGCAGAACAAAACCGGTACGCTGCGAATCACTCAATACAACCGATCGAAGTATGTACTCTTTGAAAAAAGCCAGATCATTTCCGCCTATTCCGAGTTCCCCGAAGACAATTACAAGGCGGTGATCCGTCGAATGCAGTTGCTTCCGGCGACTCAGCAGGCGGAACTCGAACTGGAATCGGGAACATCCGATGTCGATTTCGCACGCACAGTCATCGAGAAGGGGTATGTGACGGAGCGGGAATTTTTGGATGTTCTCAAACGGCAGAATCAGGATATCATTCTGAGTCTTTTCGAATGGCGGAAAGGGGATTTCGTTTTTTTCGAAGACCAGCTTCCTGAGAAGCAGCCCATCGCCTTGAAAATGCCGCTGGCCGGTATTGTCGAACGGGGTGTGGAACGTGCCCGGAAGCGACGTCAGTTGATGAGCCGGCTTCCTGAAAATGCAATTTTCCGGGTTATCGACGCGGAATTCAGAAAACGGATCTGCGAATCGTCAACGATCCCGGTCAATGTTCGCCTGGTTTTCGACTGTCTTCAGGAACCGTTGACGTTGCGCGATATCGTTTCGGAAACGGGATTGACTGAGTACGAAGCGATTGTGATTCTCGCTCAGTATGTCGAAGAGAACCGAATCGAGGCCATTCAGGCTGATAAGCAGGAAGTATCAGAAGATATTCGCAAAATCCTTGCGGAAGCGGAAATACTGTTCACACGGAAACGGTATTGGGAGGCCTGGTCGCGGATTCGGAAAGCGGTTAGAGAACTCCCCGGAAATCCTGAATTACAGGCTTTGTATCGGCAGTACTCCCGCGATTTTAAAGCGGATCTGCATGCAACCATCGTCAGCACGGACCGTATTCCGGTGGCGGTGAAAACCGTTGATGAAGAGCTGTTCGCACGGTTTCCTAAGGATACAGCTCTGGGGTTCATCCTGTCACGGATCGATGGGACTTCCAGCATAAAAAGCCTGAGCCAGATGTTGAACATTCCCACGGACAAATTGATGCTGACGTTGTATCTGTTGATCAAATCCGGCATCGTGAAACTCGTGCAGCCGCGGGGTCCCATACCTGAAGAGATCGCCAGACGCAGGCAAGCTGTGCGGAAAATTTGGGAACGAATTTCCGGCCGGAGCTTTTACGAGGTCTTGAGCATCAATCGGGATGCGTCTCCGGCGGATATCAAGTCGGTGTATTTTGAAATGGCCAAGCAGTTCCATCCGGATCGGCGCCCGGACGATGACCCTGAAGATGTGAAAGAAAAACTGGATCAGATTTTCGTTCAAATCCGGGAAGCATATCAGACGTTGTCCGACCCGGAGCGGCGGGAGGCTTACGATCAGCGCATGGGTGATCAGAGCATGGATATCGATGTTCAGAAGAGTCGGTCCAAGGCACATTTGCAGTACCGGGTTGGTTTGAAGGCGTTTCAGACGCGCAAGTACCGGACAGCCATGGAGTATTTCCGGTCAGCGATTGATCTGGACCCGTATGAGCCGGAGTATTATTTCAAGATGGCGGAGTTATGCACGCGCAATCCCAAGTGGTATCGTGCGGGGACACTGGCGTGCTTGAAGGCGATCCAACTCGATCCGGAAGTACCGGAGTTTCATGCGGTGCTGGGCGTGTTACACCGGTTGCAAGGTGACCTGGTGACAGCGGAAAAAGAGTTTTTCCAGACACTGCAGTTTGATCCCGAGAACAAAACCGCGCGACGGGAACTCCAATCGCTGGGGAAAGCATTGCCGGATCTGGATGCAAAAAGCGATACACAATACACGCCGATTCCGCGGAAAGACCGAACGGAGGAGCGGGATCGCGACTAGTCCGAAACTGAAACGAAAAAAAAACGGCCGGAAAGCAAGCGCGTTCCGGCCGAATATTCGTAGGTGATCGGATTATTCTTCAGCTTTCTTCGATTCAGCAATAACCTGCTCTGCAAGGTTCCCCGGCAGTTCTTCATACCGGTCGAACTCCATGGTGAACTGTCCCCGGCCCCCGGTCATCGACCGAAGTTCCGGTTCGTACATGAGCATTTCGGAGAGTGGGACCTGGGCGCGGATGACCTGTTTTTTTCCTTCGCTTTCCATTCCCATCACGCGGCCGCGTTTGGAGTTCAGATCGCCGATGATATCTCCCATGTTGGCTTCGGGCACGACAATGCGTACGTTCATAATGGGTTCAAGAAGAATGGGACTGGCCTGCACGAATGCCTGCTTAAGTGCTTGAGCACCGGCAATCTGGAATGCGATATCCTTGGAATCCACGGGGTGGGATTTGCCGTCATACAGCTCGACCCGGATATTCGTAACCCGGTATCCGGCGAGAATTCCCTGGGTCATCGTACTGCGAACGCCTTTTTCAACACTGGGGATATACTGGTTCGGAATGACTCCACCCACGATCATGTCCGCGAAATGCAGTCCATCGGTCGCCTCCGTATCCGATGCCGGCAGGGGCATCAGCCGGATAGCAACTTCACCAAATTGACCTGCGCCGCCCGACTGTTTCTTGTGCCGATACCGCACATCGGCTTTTCCTTTGACCGTTTCTTTGAAGGGGATTTTCGGCCGGGTCACCAGCGCGTTGACGCCGAACTTGCGTTTCAGCCGGTCCTGGGTGACATCCAGATGCAACTGACCCATCCCTGAAACGACCAGTTCGTTGGTTTCCATGTTCCTTTCATACCTCAACGTAGGATCTTCTTCTGCAAGCCGGGTCAGCGCGCCGGATATCTTTTCTTCATCCGGCTTGGATGCTGGACGGAATGCGTAGGAAATCAACGGTTTCGGATACACCAATGGCTCGATGACCGTCGAAATGTCCATCGCGCACAGGGTATCTCCTGTACGGGCGGTTTTCGATTTAGCTATCGCGCCGATATCGCCAGGTCCAACAGCTTCCGTGGCCGTCTGGTTTTTCCCCTGGAGAAAGAAAACCCCGGTAATTTTTTCCGAATCATCGCGGGTGCTGTTCCGGGTATTCTGATCTGCGCGGAAAATACCGGTATAAACCCGGAAAATCGAGATTTTGCCGGTATACGGGTCGACAATGGTCTTGAAAACTTGTGCGATCAACTTGCCGTCCGGATCACAAATCAGTTCGGTATCACCCGCTTTTTTCGCCGGTACTTCCGAGGGATCGGGCAGATAATCGACGGCGAAATCCAGGAAAAAGGATGTGCCGATATTCAATTCAGCGGCAACCGGAATGATCGGGAACAGGATTCCTTCAATCAATCCGGTCTTCAATGCCGACCGGATTTCCTCTCCAGTGACGATTTCACCTTCCAGATACTTCTCCAGCAAGGCATCATCCACTTCGGCAACGGCCTCAATCA
>JAFGMN010000180.1 GCA_016927515.1 candidate division CSSED10-310 bacterium
GGCAGCGATGTTCTCGGTGTCATGGATTTCCTGGACAGGGTGAAGCGCGGTGATCCATTCTCCGGGTATCATCGACCGGTGATCATCGGCGGTGGCAACACAGCGATGGACGCTGCACGAACAGCTCACTTTCTGACGGGTCACCCCGCCACCGTGATCTACCGGAGAACGCGACAGGAAATGCCGGCATGGCAGGAGGAAATCGACGGCTGCATCGAGGAAGGCAACCGATTGATCGAATTAACGTCACCACTTCGCATCGAGCGTTCCGTCGACAGACGCGTCACGGGGATTGTCTGTGAATCCAATTGCCTGGGTGCACCCGATCGCGGGGGTCGGCCCCGGCCTGTTCCGATACCGGATTCAGAGCATGTGATTGCTGCAGATCTGGTGATTGTGGCTATCGGACAGCTACCTAGCTCTCGGTCATGCTCTGTTCCCGGCCTGGTTATCAGCTCCGAGGGGGCAATCCGGGTATCGATGGATACCATGGCAACGGATATTCCCGGGGTTTATGCCGGAGGCGATTCCGTTCATGGTCCGGCATCCATCATCCAGGCTGTCGCTGACGGTCATCGGGCATCCCGCGCCATCGCCGCAGAGCTTGGTATTGAGTTAACCACTCAAATCAATCTGTTCTCCAATGCATCCCCCGACTGGAAACGCGTTCATTTTAGCCGGTCCCATCTGATGCATCGGATCGAACCGCAAGCCATTCCACCGGATCAACGGACACGATTCGATGTCATCCTGTCCGGTTATACGCGCGACCAAGCGCAACAAGAAGCTGCGCGATGCCTGCAGTGCGATAGGGTCTGTGATCGTTGCGTCGATGTCTGCCCTAACAGGGCCAATATCCCGATCACAATCGTCCCCCGCTTCGCTGCAATACCGATACTGAAAACGCATTTTTCGGTCCCGATTCTCCATGGCTTTGAACCGCTTACACTTTACCAGGACCGTCAGATCATTCATATCGACGATTTGTGTAACGCTTGTGGTAATTGTGCAACCTTTTGCACCTATTCCGGCGAACCGTTTAAAACCAAACCAGTGTTTTTTCTCGACCGAAACGCATTCGAAGCCGATACCGGTGATGCATGGCATCTGACTGCTGTTGAAATGCTTCGCCGTGTCAATGGCAGGCTGTTTTCAATGACGCAGGAAGATGGATGGTTTGTTGTGGAATTCGATGGCATACGGATGACGATCAATCAAGAATTCCAGGTGGGCGAGTTATCCGGGATTTCGGTTTTAACGGATGATGTATCGCTGATTCCGGTTGCCGAGATGATCGTGTACTGGGAGGCATTGGCGAATCATCCTGTCGCAATGATGGGGTAATATAGCCTCACGGAAAATCACCTGAAGGAGGAGGCGAAGGATGCTGTTGATCAACGGTCGGATCCTGACAATGAACGAGACATTCGACATGATCGATGATGGAGCCGTTCGAATCGTCGATGGATGCATAGTGGATGTCGATTCGACGCAGTGTTTGACGGACCGGTATCGTGGGGAGACGTGTGAATCGGTCTGTGGAGCAGTGATTATGCCGGGCAATATTTGTGCACACACGCATTTTTATGGTGCGTATGCCCGGGGACTGTCAATTCCCGGAGAAGCGCCGGCCCATTTCCTTGAGATCCTTCGGAAACTTTGGTGGCGCTTGGACAAAGCACTGACTCCCGAATCCGTTCGAACCAGCGCCGACGTTTGTCTGATTGATGCGATCCGCAGAGGAACAACGACGATAATCGATCATCATGCCAGCCCTTCCTGCATCGATGGATCGCTGGATATCATTGCCGATGCAGTCCTTGAATCCGGCGTGCGGGCGAGCCTGTGTTACGAGGTCACAGATCGAAACGGTTTCGCAGAAGCCGATGCGGGCATCGCTGAAAATATCCGGTTCATCCACCGATGCCAAGCCGACAAGCACCCCCTACTCTCCGCGACGTTTGGTCTCCATGCGTCCCTGACATTATCCGATCGAACGCTGAAACGGTGCGTCTCCGAATTGAATAGTGAGTCCACAGGATTTCATATCCATGCAGCCGAAGCAGTCGCCGACCAGTCGGATTCGCTGAATCGGCACGGCATGCGGGTCATCGAACGACTGCACCGGCTGGGCATTGTCGGACCTCGCTCCATCCTGGCCCATTGCGTTCATATCGACTCGCACGAAATCGAAATCCTGGCGAAATCAGGCGCTTTTGTGACCCACCAACCACGATCCAATATGAATAACGCCGTAGGAACCGCTCCCGTAGAATCCATGCTTCGACACGGTATTCCGGTGGCGTTGGGAAACGACGGTTTCAGCAATAATATGTGGGCTGAATGGAAGGCCGCCTTCTTTTCACAAAAGGCCGCGACCGCCGATCCGAGACAATGCCAGGGATTCGACGTCATGACCATGGCTTGGACAAACAACCGTAAACTCATACGTACCCTTTGGCCTGAACAAATCATCGGTGTTATTGAACCGGGTGCTTCCGCCGATCTGATTGTAGTCGATTACTACCCGTATACGCCTTTTACACCGGATAATTTACCCTGGCACTGTCTCTTTGGATTCGAGACCGATATGATACGGAGCACGATGATTCGGGGACGATGGGTGATGAAAAACCGGTTACTAACGACATTGGATGAATCCGCTGTGATTCGCCGGGCTTTCCAGGCGGCTCCTTCCGTTTGGAATCGCTTTCAGGAGGTCTCCAGAGCCGAATGAACAAAAAAACGACACCCTTTCATGAGTTGACGCTTCGACGCACGGCCATCGACCGGTATGCGTTGCAAAGTCTGTTTGATTTTCATTCAATCACGGATTACGCACAACGAATGCGATGGGCACTGGCCGCTTCCCAGAATATCAACACCGTCCGCGCCGGTGGTCATGACGGGCTCCCTCCTGTCGAAGCCGGTAAAATTCATGCCGTGATGATGCTGTCTGAAGCGTATTCCCGCATCATGGATGCATACGTGAACACCCGGGTACCGGACCTGTTTGAAACCACGGTTCACCACCTGTCCGTCACGATGGGTTCCGGCTTGATGCACGTTCAATCCACCTTTCTTGATTGTTTTCCAACGCGTTCCGTCTATAACCGGTCGGAAGGAACCGGGGAGTATCTAAGCCGATCGACAGCGGGTGTCCCGCACTCGGTATGCCTCGTACCCCGAATGATCGTTTCATCGCTGCATCAGCTGAATCCCGCACTCGAAACGCTGCGCGATTTGTTCGATGTCGCCGAAATCCGGTCCCGGTGCGCATGGGATCATTTTTGGGAATCTCTCGAGGACACGTGGAGAGCGTTTCCGCCCTATGGTCCCGACAATGAAAACCTGTTGGACATGCTGATGCGACCAGCCCGAGAAACACCCGATAGTATCGAAGGACAGCTACGGTACATCGCTTCCCGATGGAAACCGTACGTGGGTGAGGATTTCGTGCAACTTCTGTTACAGGGAGCGGACGCGCTCCGGGAAGAGAGCCGGCCCGGATTCGGCGGTCCCGGTCCTTGCCACATTCCGGAATATGCCATTGCAGGCATCGACCCGGAAGCATATAGTCCGGATATTGATTGGATGCCCGATGTGGTTCTTCTGGCGAAAAACGCGTATGTTTGGCTGGAACAGCTTTCCCGGCATTACGCTATGCCAATCCGCACGCTCGATACCGTTCCAGAGGAAGCTCTCGAGCAAATCGCTCGGCGGGGATTCAACGCATTGTGGCTGATCGGCATCTGGGCTCGTAGTCCCGCCTCCCGGCGAATCAAACAGCTCTGCGGAAATCCTGAGGCCGCCGGATCCGCTTACTCCATCCAGGATTACCGGATCGATGACGATCTGGGTGGAGAAGCCGCCTTTGATGAATTGAAGAAACGGGCGATGAAGTACGGCATCCGGATGGCCGGCGACATGGTTCCTAATCATATGGGTATCGACTCCTTTTGGGTCTGCCAAAATCCAGGTTGGTTTATCGCGTCGGAAACAAATCCATTTCCTCACTACAGCTATTCCGGAGAAGACTTGTCACCTGACCCAAAGTGTTCCATTTACCTGGAAGACCATTACTACAACCGGTCGGATGCAGCAGTGACTTTTAAATATGTTGACCACTGGAATGGTGAGATCCGATACATCTATCATGGAAACGACGGCACCGGACTGCCTTGGAACGATACCGCCCAATTGAATTTCCTGTTGCCGGACGTGCGCAACCAAGTGATCGACACAATTCTCCAGGTGGCTCGCCGGTTCCCGATCATCCGATTCGATGCGGCGATGACGCTGACACGAAAGCACTACCACAGGCTCTGGTTCCCAGCTCCAGGGGAAGGCGGCGATATTCCCTCTCGGAGTTGGTTCGGACTCGATCGCTCCCGCTTCGACGAGAATATGCCGACGGAATTCTGGCGCGAGGTCGTGGACCGGGTTGCATCTGAAGCGACGGATACTTTGTTGCTGGCGGAAGCGTTCTGGTTGATGGAGGGCTACTTCGTACGATCGCTGGGTATGCACCGTGTTTATAACTCCGCGTTCATGAACATGTTACGAAATGAAGACAATCAAAACTATCGACTGGTTATTAAAAACACCATTGAATTCGATCCGGAAATTTTGAAGCGATACGTGAATTTCATGAACAATCCCGATGAAGAACCGGCGGTGGTTCAGTTTGGAAAGGGAGACAAGTACTTTGGTGTATGCGCCATGATGTCTACATTGCCCGGATTGCCCATGTTCGGTCACGGGCAATTCGAGGGTTTTTTCGAGAAGTATGGGATGGAGTATCGGCGATCGTATTGGAATGAAGTGGAGGATGCGGGTCTGATTCGGCATCATGAGCGTGTGATCACACCGTTGTTGCGTCGACGCCGTGTTTTTTCAGGAGCTGTTCATTTCAGATTGTTTGATGTGTATCGTCCGGATGGCACGGTTGATGAAAATGTCTTTGTGTATTCCAACCGGCAGCTGGATGATTGCGGACTGGTTGTTTTTAACAACGGTCCATGCGATGCCCGGGGAAAAATCTGGATGTCTGCGGCCTGGAACGCGGGAGCGCCGGGTGAAGTCATGCTGATCCGGGAATCCTTGGTCGAGGCGTTGGGGTTAAGTGGTCATGAGGACCGGTATATCCGCATGCGGGATTACATGACCGGTTTGTGGTATGTTTTCCGTTCCCGGAGCTGGCGGGATGACGGTTTTTTCCTTAAGCTTCATCCGTATGAATGTCGTGTTTTCATGGATTTGGAGGAAGTGGGGGAGAGCCCGTCGTTTTCATACGCCCGGATTGCGGAGTATCTTCAGGGTGGCGGATCCCGGGATCTTGAAAGCACGTGGTTGGACATCGAATACCAACCGGTACATGACGCTTTCCGTGATCTGATGAATGATCCCATTGGGTCCGGTTTATACAAAATGTGGGATCCATTACCGGCGATGGATCGGAATTGTCCGGTGGCCATGACCGATCAAACCGATGAAGCCGGGTCGTCCGATCCGGTCATCGATCTCGATGCGTTTGCATGTTTGCTGGAAGCGCCGTGTCGACGCTTCGCCGAGTTCGTTGATATCCATGGCTGCCTTTCCGTGGAGCGGTTGATCGAATGCATCATGGATGAAATCGAAACGCGCCTCCCGGCTGCCGTGGCTTTTCGGCAACGATATCCGGACGGAACACGCGTTGCGATGCTGTGGATGGGTGTTATCCGCAGGGCCATCGGAAAACGTGCCTCGGCCACGCGGTTGATAGCGATCAAAAGGGCTCGTTTATGGCGCGTGCTCGAAGACAACCTGATCGGATCGGGCATGGATCCCGTCATCGCTCGTGCCGCTGCCCGGCTTACGGAAACCGTTTCCGGATCCCCCCGGCGATCCCGTTCACGTAACGCACTCATTCAACTAATCGCTTCCCGTGACGGCCGGATTATTACTCAGGTGAATCAATTCCGGGGAACGGAATATATCAACCGGGAGGCTCTCGAAGAGTTCCTCTATTTCGTTTCGGTGTGGGAGTGGATGACTGAGCGCGAGGTTGTTTATGTCCTGCAGGAAGCGCATCGGAAGGACTATCGTTTTCAGGAATTTCTTGACGCGTTGGCACCGGCTGAATAAGGTGATTTCTCTCTGCGCCTCGGCGCAGTAACCGACGATTACTTGTCATGCTATCAACAAGGAGGTCATGGGATATGGGTGTTTTATCGAATCTGGAACCCCGTCACGTATGGGAGCACTTCGAGAACATGTGCAATATTCCTCATCCGTCACGTCAGGAGGAGGGGATTGCGCAGTATATTATCGAACGGGCGAAACGGTATGGGTATGCAACGCGAAGAGATCAGGTAGGGAATGTCATCGTTGAAATTCCCGGTACCCCGGGTTTGGAATCGAAGCCAATTGTGGTCCTGCAAGGACACATGGACATGGTTCCCGTTGCTGCTCCCGGTGTCACGCATGATTTTTCCAAGGATCCGATCCGGCCGCGAATCGATGGCGAGTATGTCAAGGCCACGGGAACAACGCTTGGTGCGGACAATGGGATAGGTGGAGCGTTGATGCTGGGGATCATGGATGATTCTTCGGTGAAGCATGGTCCTCTCGAGTTGTTTTTCACGGTCAATGAGGAATCCGGCATGGACGGAGCGCATGGTACCGAAGCAGAATTTGTAAAGGGACGGATTCTGATCAATCTAGATACCGAGGAGTTCGGTCAGTATTACATTTCCTGTGCGGGTGGTGGCGACAGTGTCATTACGCTGCCGATTCACCGGGGCACTGCTCCGTGCACCTGTAAAAGCGGTTCATTGAGAATCAAGGTTTCCGGCCTAAGAGGCGGGCATTCTGGTATTGACATTAATATCGGCATTGCCAGTGGAAACAAAATACTCGCACGATTACTGGATGCAGCGTGGGATGCCGGAGTTTTCCAGTTGAAATCGATTCGGGGTGGAAACAAGCGAAACTCGATTTCCGATGGCGCTGAAGCGGTCATTTGTCTGGAGCACTCGGATGCGGCGATGATCCGGCGGGTTCTCATGGCGATGACAGAGATCATCCGCGAGGAGTTTGCAAAAACGGAGCCGGGATTCACAGTGGAAATCACTGATGTGGAAGATGCATCACCGTGCTTGGACAAGGAATCCACGGAAGCCGTGATCCGGTTATTGATTGCACTGCCCCATGGGGTCATAACGATGAGTCCTGAAGTGCCGGGTTTGGTTGAAACATCGACGAATCTTGGAGTCATGGAATCGATGGATTCGGTGGTAAAGATCACGATGCTGACGCGGTCTGCGGTAACATCGCATCTGATTGCCGTGAAAAAGCAAATACGTACGATTGCCGTCCTCGCTGGTGCGTCGGTTGAGGAGCCTCGCGGGTATCCCGGCTGGAAGCCTGATATGGATTCGCCGCTTTTGAAGATAGCAATGAAGGTCTATGAAACCAAGTATGGATCAGCGCCCGAAGTCAAGGCGATTCATGCCGGCCTGGAATGCGGGCTGTTCAGTGAAAAGCTGCCGGGAGTCGACATGTTGAGTATCGGACCGGAAATGCACTTTGTCCATAGTCCCAACGAGGAACTCAATATTGCATCGGTTCCGAAATCATATGATCTTCTGGGTGATTTGCTGAAAGCGATTGCGGAGCAATACTGATTGGGACCCAGTGAAAGCCATGGAATGATCCAGGTTGTTCTGTGACACCGACGATGGCACAAGGTGCGATTGTTGCTTTGGTACGTTGCGAAACGTACGATCGTTCCTGTGTCGAATCCGCCATCGCCCGGGGGATGCGTCTCCTGGGCGATGACATTGCCGAACGACTCGCCGGCCACCGCTCGATTCTGATTAAACCGAATATGTTGCAAGCGTCAGAACCCGATCGAGCTGCCTGCACCCATCCAGCGGTTTTTTCCGCAGTGATTGCGTGGTTGAAATCCATGAACCCAGACCTGGATATATGCTATGGCGATTCACCGGCGGCAGTCACACCCGGGTATGCCGCTCGACGGAACGGATTGGCCGAGGCGGCGGATGAAGCGCATGTTCCAATGGCGAACTTCACCAACGGTCAGGATATTCATGCGCCACCGGCGTGCCGAAACCGCCAGTTTCACCTGGCGGATGGCGTCATGGAATCGGACGGTGTCGTATCGATCAGCAAGTTGAAAACCCATGGATTCGTTGGAATGACCGGTGCAGTGAAAAATCTGTTCGGTTGTATCCCAGGTCTGCGAAAAGCCGAGTATCATGCGCTGTTTCCTGATCCATACGATTTCTGCCGGATGCTGGTGGAAGTGACATTAACGATTGCTCCGCTGATTCACATCATGGATGCTATTGTTGCGATGGAAGGGAATGGACCGAACGCCGGTCGACCGCGAAGTGTCCATGCTTTGCTGATGTCGGTGGATCCCGTGGCTCTGGATTCCGTGGCCGCCGATTTGATCGGAATACCCCATTCCCGCGTACATACTCTCGAATGGGGAGAAAGGTTGGGGTTGGGCACCAGCCGGAGCCTGACCATCCTGGGTGATACCATCGAATCCCTGTGTGTACGAGAATTCGAAATCCCATCTCCTTCCGGTTTTCACTCATCCTCCCCGGTCATCCGGTTATTTAGACGGTGGGTTTCCACCCGGCCGACGATCATCGCCGAACGCTGTGTCCGGTGCGGGCAGTGTGTGCAGATCTGTCCCGTTACTCCTAAAGCCCTTGAAATAAAAAACAAAAAGGCCATACCTCAGTATCAGTATAGTCGATGCATTCGCTGCTTTTGCTGTCATGAAGTATGTCCGGAACAAGCGATCGATCTGCGGGTTCCCTTACCGGGACGTATTCTGCGGAACATGCCTCTGCGTTGAGAATAACACAATGTTGCCACTCACTTTGCCATTTTAAGCAGTTCCAACAATCGTTTATACGTTTTCCTGAACGGAATTCCATTCTCATCGGCCACTTTTTTCGCCACATCCCTATTGGAAAGCAAACCGCGACCGAGTTCGGAGCGGATTGCCCAGTCCAATTCCGACAGATCGGCATCGTTTCCTTTGCCTATTTTTGTTGCGATGACAATCGTGATTTCGCCTTTCAGTGTACAGGACCCTTCGCTGTCAAGGATATCCTGGGCAAGTTCCTGTCCCGTTCCCCGGATGATCTCCTCATGGCACTTGGTCATTTCCCGGCAGATGCAAACCATGCGATCCGGGATAAATGACCGGATTTCCTTTAGGAAGATGTGCATTCGATGGGGAGCTTCATAGATGACGATCGCCCGGTTCTCTTGAGCGAGATGCTGCCAACGCCGTTCGCGTTCCGCTGAACGCCGCGGAAGATATCCCTCAAACACAAACCGCTCCGACGTCAGACCCGATAGGGCGATCGCGTTCACGACAGCGCTGGGACCGGGAATGACTGTGGCCGGTAAACCCTGTTCACGGCATCGTGCGATCAACCGGTATCCAGGATCCGAAATGCACGGCATACCGCCGTCGGTGACGAGTGCCACGGCTTCGCCCTGCTCAATCCGTTCGATGATCCCGGGCAGCGCTCGGGCTGCATTATGATCGTGATAGGCTACGAGGGGTTTCGTTAATCCCAAATAGGCCATGAGCTTGCGTGTTCGTCGCGTGTCTTCGGCAGCGATGACATCCACTTCTTTCAAGACCTTTACTGCCCTGAATGTGATGTCCTCGAGATTACCAATCGGTGTTCCGACAATATAGAGTATCCCCCCGGTGACCTCAAATCCTTTCACTCGATCTCCTTTTCCGATCCCGTATCACGATGGCCGGACCTGTTTTCAGCGGTTCGGTCCTAACGGGGATCTACCGGTTGACTTGAACGGTACCAGCCGATAGCATAGTTTTTCAGTTCTCAGATCGCAAGATGACCTTGTCGGGAGGATGTCCATGATTGACGAGGAAAGGGACGATGAGTTTGCGGAAAAGAACTCAACGGACGAGGGAACCGGTGAAACGGAGAGCATAACCCGGACAGGTGAAATCCGTTTCGGTTCGGATACGGTCCGCATGTATTTCCAAGATCTGGGCGATTTTTCACCCTTGAGCCGAGAAGAGGAAGTCGACTATGCACGAGACATTTCCGAGGCCAGTTCCCTGCTAAAACAATTACTTTCACGCACTCAGGCAGAATCCGATGATGAGTTGGAAAACCAAATCGCTGAAGCTCAGATTTCGCTGAATGAACGGATCAATCGCTTAGTACGGGCTAATTTGCGGCTTGTTATCGCCATTGCGAAGCGGTATGTGAATCGGGGCCTGCCGTTTTCCGACCTGATGCAAGAAGGCAACATCGGTTTGATGAAGGCGGCGGAACGGTTCGATCCCGGCCGGGGATTCCGGTTCTCAACGTACGCCACGTGGTGGATCCGGCAGGCGATCACCCGAGCGATCAGCGAATATTCCCGCACGATCCGTATCCCTGTGCATCTGAACGACACGCTAAGCAAAATGGGCAAATTCACAAACAAGTTTATTCAGGACCATCAGCGGTTTCCGACACCGGTGGAAATTGCGAAGGAACTGAACATGAAAGAGGAACGTGTCGCGCGGCTTTTAGCGCTTGTTCAAGCACCGTTTCCGTTGGAAGGAAGCCTGAAGGAGCACGACGAGTTCAGGTTATCCGACGTCATCCCGGATGAAAGTGCGGAAGTGCCGCTGGACGAGGCGGAGCGCCAGGAATTGCGTGAGTTGGTGAGTGCAGCACTGACGCCGCTGACTGAGCGGGAGCAGAAGGTATTGAAGCTACGGTTCGGGATTCAGGATGGGGTCGATCATACGCTTGAAGCCATCGGTAAAAAGCTGGGTCTGACGCGGGAGCGTATTCGTCAGATCGAGTCCGTGGCGCTGAAAAAACTGCGCAAAAAAGATAATCTCCCTCTCCAGGATTACGGATCCTGATACAGGAGAAAACATCCATGTCAAAGCAATCACTTTATGTGATCGACGGGCACAATGTGCTATATCGAGCGCATTTTGCTTTTCAGAGCAATCCACTGATCAATTCTCAGAAGCGAGATGTTTCGGTCGCATTCGGTTTTACGCGGATGCTTCTGTCATTGATGAACGACCGGAAGCCTGAATTCATGGCGATCGCTTTTGATCGCAAAGCGCCGACGTTTCGTCATGAATTGTACAAACAATACAAACTAACTCGTCCGCCCATGCCGGCGCCGATCGCCGACAACCTGCCAGATATCCAGCGGATTATCCGGGCGATGGGGATACGGATCATTGAACAGGATGGATATGAAGCCGACGATCTGCTTGGAAGCATCGTACGGATGGTCCAGTCCATGCCGGTTCATGTTTACCTGGTTTCCAAAGATAAAGATATGTTGCAGCTCGTTTCTGACAATGTATCTGTCTTGTCAACCCGGCAGGGTTTATCTGATCTGATGGAGTTCACGCAGGCAGAGGTCATTGCTAAATACGGAATTGGACCCGATCAGATGCTGGATTATTTTTCCATGATCGGCGATGCCGTCGACAACATTCCTGGGATTGGTGGAGTCGGACCTAAAACAGCAGTCAAGTTGATTGCCGAGTACGGTTCTCTCGAGCAGCTCTATGCACATGCCGACGAGATTAAGGGTAAAATCGGTGAGAAAATCCGGAACGACAAGAGCATTGCTTTTCTTTCTCGGGAACTGATCTCGTTGCGATATGATGCGGATTTGCCGGATCAGTTGGAGGACTACCGTATTCAGGAAATGAATAAAGAAGGCCTCTACGAGCTGTTAAAGGAACTCGAATTCAATAGCCTGATTCATACACTCAATCTGGAAACCAGAGCAGCGGATGCACCACTACGAAAATACTCCATCGTCACCCGAAGAGACCATCTCGCGATGATTGCGCGTGACATTCGTGAACTTCGACACGTGGCCATCGATACGGAAACGACTGGGCTCGACCCTTTGACGGCACGCCTTGTCGGCATATCCTTGTCCTACCGTGATCATGAAGCCGTGTATATCCCGGTGGGACACGAAACGCTAGAGCCTCAGGCTCGTCTTGACGATGTCCGCGAAGTTCTGCTGCCGGTTCTGCGGGATCCTACCATTGTCAAGATCGGACAGAATACAAAGTACGACCGCCATATTCTGGATCGAGTGGACATTCCTATCGATGCTCCATGGTTCGACACAATGCTCGCAGACTATGTCCTCGATGCTGGCAGACGTAAGCATAATCTTGACCTGCTGACGGAAGTTTATCTTTCTGAAGGAAAAATTCCGACAGAAGATATCATTGGAAAGGGGGCCAAAGCCACAACAATGGATAAAGTCCCGATTGCAAAGGTATCGGAATACGCCTGTGAGGATGCAGATGTCACCCGGCGATTGTTTCCGGTTTTATCGACACGATTGCGTGAGATGGAGATGGAGCACTTATTTTCAACCATTGAAATGCCGTTGACGGATGTACTGCGGGGCATGGAAAAAGAAGGCATCGGTTTGGATATCCCTCTTCTGAAGAAACTGGGAAAAGAACTTCACGAAAGTATTGCCCTTTTGGAGGACGATATCTGGTGTATGGCCGGAACACGGTTTAATATCAACTCTCCGAAACAGCTTGCCGATGTGCTTTTTGACCGTCTAGGTTTCCCGTCGTCTGGAATCCGGAAAACAAAAAGTGGGATGAGTACGGCTGAAAGCGAGTTGCGGAAACTGGCTTCGACCGGGGGATTATTCAGGGAGTTGCCGGAGCGGATTCTAGAGTATCGTACGCTGGCCAAGTTGCTGGGAACGTATATCGAACCCTTGCCTGACATGATCAATCCGGAGACGGGTCGATTGCATACCCAGTTCAACCAGACCGGAACCGAAACCGGGCGGTTGAGTTCGTCCGATCCCAATCTGCAGAACATCCCGATCCGTACGAACATTGGCAAGCAGATCCGGAAAGCGTTTATTCCACGGGAGGGTAATGTTATGATTTCCGCTGATTACTCTCAGATGGAATTGCGCATTCTTGCGCACGTCGCTGAGGATGAGGCGATGATCGATGCATTTCGGCAGGGGCAAGACATCCATGCAGCGACGGCATCGCAGATATTCAATGTTCCGCTCGATGCCGTAACGGCGGATCAGCGGCGCAGGGCAAAAACGATCAATTTCGGGATCGATTACGGCATGACACCGTTTGGATTATCTGAACGCTTAGGATTGTCGGTGGAAGATGCCCGTCAAATGATTGAATCCTATCTCAATCGGTTCCGAGGTGTCCGGCGATACATTGATGAAACGAAAGAACGTGTAGCAAGGGAAGGATGGGTGGCCACACTGCTGGGACGCCGGCGTCCGATTCCCATGGCACGCGAAGCCAACCGGAATCTCCGGGAAATGGGCTTCCGCCAGGCGATCAATATGCGCATCCAAGGAACGGCGGCCGATATCATCAAAATCGCCATGATCCGCATCTATGAATCGTTTCGTAAAAATGGAATCCATTCCCGGATGGTTCTTCAGATCCATGACGAGTTGCTTTTCGACGTTGAACGTGACGAAATACAGGTTGTCACCGATCTGGTTCGTCGAATCATGGAACAGGCCTACACGTTATGCGTTCCCCTCACGGTCGATGTAAACCAGGGACCAAACTGGGCGGAAGCCCATTGATCGATCCGCTGTATATTCGAACATGCTTGGAGCGGATCGGTATTGAAACGAAGCAGGGAATTGCATGGAATGAAGCGGCAGCGGGCAGCAGGGTTGACGGGCGGAATCGCCAGCGGCAAATCCACAGTCGCTCGCATGTTCCAGGATTTTGGAGCTCGAATTCTGGATGGCGACGCCATTGCGGCATCCGTTCTGACTCCCGGTTCACCCGCCTTACGCGATCTTGCAGAGACCTTCGGGTCTTCCGTGATCACTGTGGATGGTACTCTGAACCGAATCAGGATGCTGGATATCCTGATTGAACAACCGGACCGGCTGCACCATCAACTCCGCATCCTTGCACCGTACGTTCTGCCAGCTATCGACACGCAGGTTAACCAGCTGTTGAATCAACATAGTCAACAACCCCTGATCGTGGAAGCTCCATTGCTTTTTGAATACGGTCGCCCGGAACGGTATTCGCCGATCATCGTTGTTGCCGTATCGCGAGAAGTCCAAATACAACGCCTCGCAGCACGTTCCGGACGTTCGGCAACATGGGCTGAGACCGTTGTCGATCTCCAGATTCCAATCGAAGAGAAAATCAACCAGGCGGATTATATCATTGACAACAGTGGGAATCCTACCGCAACAATGGATCAGGTTAAATCAGTATACGGTTTGTTAATTGCTTCCAGATCCTGATGGATCATGGCGTTACTTCACCGCCCCAAATCCAACCCGCTGCACCGTTGCTTGTTTTAAAAATATACCAGAAATGACCACGATCCTTGGACCCGGTACGTCCCGAAACCCGGAACTCATCATTCGTTCGCAAAGTCCGGAACACCGGATACTCCATCCCAGGTCCCAGGCGCATCGATCCGTGTTCGGCCGAAACCGTTTTTTTCATCCCGCTGGAAAAGGGAATATATCCGTTTAACTGCCGGAAATAGGTGTCCAATCGGCTGAGAAAACGGGCTTTCCCGCTTGGAGAAACGCAGATTGAATACCGGCCTCGATGAAGATTGACTCCATTAATCCACGGATTCACGGCATTAAAGTCTCGAAACTGCATATTCGCGCTGTATGCCAGGATTTTGACGGGAACGAAGTTATCGATAGTTATGTCGATTGTTTCACAAGGAATATCGGAAAACGCAGTTAATCCTGAGAAATCATATCCATAGACGGAAGGGTTTTCAAAGATCAATTTAACCGCCAGCGCATTGAAAACGTATCGTTCCGTTTCATCGGGCAACACAAGCTCGTAGTAACTCGATGTGCCTTGGCGATAAATCTCGTTTTTGACCCTTTCCGGGCCGGCGTTGTACCCCGCCAGCGCTGTCGTCCATGATCCAAAATCCACTTTCATTGCTTCCAGGTAATCCACCGCCGCATGGGTCGCCTTTTCCAGATGAAGTCTCTCGTCAATCTCATCCGTGACATCCAGACCGGTTTCCCGAGCGGTCGCGGCAAGAAACTGCCAGGGCCCAAACGCATTCCGGGCGGATCGGGCGCGTGTGATCAGGCTGCTTTCGATGACGCAAACGTATTTCAGGTCATCCGGTGCACCCCGCGCCATGAGAATCCGTTCAATCACCGGAAAGAAACGATCTTTCCGCATGTGCCAGAGGGTCATCTGTACATTCCGTTCAGCGAATATCATCAATTGTGTAATCAAACGCTCACGGACATCGCTGATGTTGAGTGGAACCGGTTCATCGCAGAATGAGACTGTTTCCGGGACAAATGGCTGGATTCCTTGCACAGAAATCGGTGCCATCAGTGTGAAAACAACGAACAACGTCAGCCAGCGTATCTGCATGATTGAGCTCCTCTGATAACCAATCAGCGCGTTTTACTGCCATCGGACTGGCACACGGATCGTTGTCCCGGTCCGGTGAGGATGGAGAACAAACCCATTCGTTTTGCCGAACGCATATACCTGATGGGTAATATCAACATCGTGTTGACAGTATTCAGCGATTAAATCGATCCGGCCTTCTTTCCACCACTGCAACGATTGCAATCCATCGGCGCTTTTCCCCGCGTGTACAGTCGCTTCCGCGATTTTCTGAAGACTGGTCCGATGGCCCAGTCCATCCTGGATTCCGTTCAGCAGATCGAGCGATTTGAATTGGTGGATTACATCCGGTGTCGTATACCCTTTTAGCACGGAGAAATCGAATCGTTCGGAGTTATAGCCGATGATTCGGGAAGCCTGGCTCAGACGTTGGATTAACAGACCGGCATCCGTTTCGTGATAGAATTCGTAACGTTGCAGCTGAATGTCGTAGACAACGCAGATCGCGATGCGCATGCGATCGGCGTGATGCCATCCGCCCACGTCATCAGCGGATAGCTGTGTTTCGATATCGAAAACGAGTTCGGTATCAGGAGGACAGAGGGAGGGGTCCGGAAGTGGCGGGATGGCAAACGTCGGCAGTGAGAACCCGGGAGCGTTTGATTGGGATTGGTTATGGGTCATCGATACAGCGTTCCTTTCTCCGGAATCACCGGCAGCGAAGTTCATCAGAAACAATGTGGCTGCTTTATCCAGCGGTTCGTTTCCTGAACCGCACTTGGGTGATTGAATACAATAGGGGCAACCGGTTTCGCAGGGACATGATGCCACGTGATTCCGCGTTGCAACGATAAGTTCCCGGAACCGGTCCAATGCACTTTCAGCTAACCCGAGTCCACCGGGATAGCCATCATATACGAAAACAGCAGCGCTCTGTGTCTGATGATGGAATTGGGTTGATATGCCTGCAAGATCATTTCGGTCACACAGAGAAATCAACGGATACAGACCGATCAGAGCATGCTCAAACGCATGCAATCCGCTCATCGGGTGATGGCCGGCCCGAATCATCTCGTCGATGATCGATTGGGGATAACTCATCCACAAACCCCGTGTTTCAAACACGAGTTCCGGAAAATCCAATTCATCATGGGAAACGACGCTGCCATCGAGAATTCTGCGCGTTTTGTACCCGGTAACTTTTTCTCGCACGCGCAGCCGTCCGTACTGAACAATAAACCCATCTCCCATATCAATGGAACCAATGATCTCCAAAATGTCCGTTTCTTTGCTTGACAGAGCTTGTGTGTAGACATCCTCCGGGCCCGGCTCCACACGAACGCGAAAATTATCCCTGTCCAGGTTCACCACGCGGAAAACGCCTCCGGCGTGCAGATAAATAGCACCCTCATGACATTCTTTGAATACACGGAATCCGTCGATATCGCCAATCCGTAGACCTACTCCATCGACGATTTCGTAGGAATCTCCGACGGATCGGATGGAGATGAGACGCTGAGGCATGGATCCTCTGCA
Organism: candidate division CSSED10-310 bacterium; assembly: GCA_016927515.1. Taxonomy (GTDB): domain Bacteria; phylum CSSED10-310; class CSSED10-310; order CSSED10-310; family CSSED10-310; genus JAFGMN01. The sequence goes on from JAFGMN010000180.1 coordinate 16,979, forward strand.
AACGTACTGCCCGCCATCGGAGCATTCCAGCAAACGGTTGGCTTGCACAAGATAGTGGATCCTGCCAAGGACGTAATCCGAGACAGTCATATTGACATTAGGATGCAGCCTGAGTTCATCGGCGGCACACTGCAAATGGGCATCGGTGATAGCATCATTGTCTTCGTAGACAACAGCCTTTTCAACCGGGGATTGAACAAGTCGTCCGGCGTGTTCATACCAGTATCGATCGAGCGCATCTTCACCGGCGATGTAGATCAGGAGGGACGGTTGATTCTGTCGTCCTACGCGTCCCGCTCGTTGCCAGAGGCTCGCCACCGATCCCGGAAAACCGACGAGGATGCAGCAATCCAGCCCGCCGATATTGATGCCCAATTCCAGGGCACTCGTTGAAATAACGCCAGCCAGTTCGTTATCGAACAACTTTCGTTCGATATCTCTGCGGTGTTGAGGCAGAAATCCGGCGCGATAAATGGCTAGGCGGGGGGCCAGATCCGGGCGGCGCGCTAGAATATACCGGTAGATCAATTCGGTCGATCGTCTGGATTTTGTAAATACGATTGTCTTCAACCCTTTTTCTACACAGGCTTCCAGCATTCGAACCGATGCAGTGGATGCCCTGTCATCAGGAAAATGAGATATAAAGGCCTTGCCTTCCGCCGGAGCACCTGATTTATCGATGACTTTGACAGGGATTTGAAGGATTTTTTCTGCCAATTCCTCCGGATTTCCAATGGTAGCGGAACAGGCTATGAACTGCGGATTCGCTCCGTAATGAGCTAGGATACGGTGTAGACGCTTGAACATTTGAAGAACATGGGAGCCGAACACACCTCGATAGACATGGATCTCATCCACGACCACATAGCGGATTGACTGAATAAAGCGATGCCACCGCGTATGATACGGGAGAATCCCATAATGAATCATATCGGGGTTGGTGATGAGGATATGGGGCGCGTTCCGTCGGATTTTTTTCCGTTCCGACTCCGGGGTGTCGCCATCGTATATTCCCACCAAGGGCCGGCCGCTTTGCGGCTTAATCACTCCTTCGAACTCTTGAAAAACACGGGCCTGATCCCGTGCCAATGCTTTGAAAGGAAAGATCAGCAAAGCGGATGCACCGGAATCGTCTGCAATCGCTTCGAGAATTGGTAACTGAAAGATCAGGCTTTTGCCACTGGCTGTCGGTGTCGCCAGAAGGACATTGTTACGATGGCGGAGCAGGTCCAGTGCCCGTGTTTGATGATTATACAACCGGCTGATGCCATAAGCAGACAACC
>JAFGMN010000181.1 GCA_016927515.1 candidate division CSSED10-310 bacterium
CAGCCAGGTGGTTACGACGCGCTCCCGAAGGTCGACATCGGTTATCTGGTTCAGCAAATCACTGAACCGCTGTTCAATCTGTTGCGCTGTAATCATAGTGCCCTCCACCAGGAATGAGTATTCAATCAATCCATTCCAATCCAGTGAAATGCATCTTATTCGGTCTGCGTAAAAATGCAATAGAAGGATCGTTAAAGCTAATAAAGACGGCGGTTTACGATCTTCATCACCGCTCGGATTCATCTCCCCGGCCTGCAATATGGATGGCAGCAGCACCCAAACACACGCGGTGCCACGTCACACGCGAAAATCCGGCCTCCTGCATCATGGCTGCAAGACGTTCGGGTCCGTGAAACGTCCGAATGGAATGAGACAAATACGCATATCCCCGGCCCGCTCCGCTGATCCACCGACCCGTCCGTTCCACAACCTGGGCAACAAAAAAGCGAAACAGACCATCGATCACGGGATGGGATGGACGGCTGCTTTCAATCGATACATAGAGGCCTCCCGGAGCCAGCACTCGATAAAACTCGCGAAAGACGCGGTTCAGACCGCCGGGAACCTCTTCCAGGTTCCGCGTGGCGAAACTGGTGGTGATCAGTTGGAAACAACCGGCGGGAAACGGCAATTCGATGGCATCGGCCAGTGTTTGAGGAATGTCCGACGCGGGGGGTTTGACCGTCAGACGATGGAGCATATCCGGGCTGAAATCCGCGGCGATGATCCGTGTCCCGGCGGGAGCGGTCCTGGCCAGAAGAATCGCGGTTTCGCCGGTGCCGGTGCACATGTCCAGCCATCGACCGCCGGGAGCTTTTTTCGCGTGACGGACCATTCGCCGTCGCCAACCGCCAGCCATTCCCAGCGAGATGACGCGGTTGACTGTTTCATAATCGTCGGGAATCTCCGCATACACGCGGCGCAAATCAGTCATCGGTTCTTGATTACTTTTCGGAATGCATAAAGGGGCACAGAAACAACATTGTGCTTCGAGAGATCCGTTTCGATGGTCAACACCCCACGGTTCCGGGGATCCGCATCGGTATCGGCTGTGAAGATTACGTCGACGGTTTGCTCCACGGCACTGTCGGCCGGTATGGTATTTACAGAAAACATCGATTGATCCGTTGTTGCCTGAAGGATGCGAAACATGCGACCGTCTTCACATCGAAGACGCACGGTCTGGGTCATCGGGGTTCCCGGTTCGTACCGGCCGAAATAGAGCCGGGACGGTTCAACCCCGACGGGACCGGCTACCGTACCCGTCAGGACGATGCTCATCGGATCGAGTTCCGGCAGACCGCTGAAAACATCGACCGGGATATTGAATGGACCCGGATCGAAGAGGGGGGTGTCCATCGTCACATGGACCGTAATTCCACCAGACGTTGTTTTCCGGGTGTCTTCGACGGTAAAAGACACCCCCGCACCCACGTTATCCCCCGGTTGACATCGGACGGCCGCCGGTTGAACATCGGAAACCCGTTCCCCGGAGATCACAAAGGATTTCGCTGTCGGTTGCGATCCGGATACAGTGCCGAACCAGACACGACGGGGCTCGATCCCCAGAAGCAATTCAATGGTAACGGAAAACGTAATGTACTGGCGAGGTTCCGCTGGATCGTTGCTCAAAATGACTACGCGACGATGCTGATCGCCGCTCTGCCCCCGGGTGTCGAAGCGGATGATCATGTCCCCGCCTTGCCCGGGGGGTACCGGATCATGGGGTACGTCCACCGAAATATGCGATCCGACTCCCATCGCCCGATGGATCACAAGATCGGCAGAACCAGCGTTTTTAAACGCAATGCGGTGCTCTATAATATCCCCCGTCAGGTGATGACCGAAATTGAAATGTGTGACATCCAGTGCAAGCCGGGGGTTCGCACCTGAATGACCCGGACTGCCCGGATCGCTGGATCCGGTGTCGGGTCCGGATCCCGAATTACTGCAACCGGATAAGACCATGCATCCGGTAACCACGAGACCAAGACAAAAAGCGGGTAGCCATCTACAGAACAGTCGCCACGACGGCCGAAATTGTTCCTGCACTCGAACTGGATACGATGGGTTGGATCGGTGGGAATGCCGTACGAGCGAGCGAAGAGACCGGGTATGCTTCATATCAGCTATTTTCCTTTCCGGTCACGTGCCGGATATCGAGACGGAGAATCGTAACGCCGGCCGCGCTGTCCGGGTTCGGTATCAATCGCGTCAGCAGGGGTTCCGGATCCGGTTCAAGATGCCGGATCAGAACAGTCAGTCCATGACGGATTTCTTCGTAATCCAGGACTTCCGTCACGGTTCCATGAATAATCAAGGATCGGAACCCGTGATCGCATTTTCCGTTTTTATACCCCAGATCCTGAACAATCGAAGCACAACAAGCTGTATTCGTGCGGATCATGTCCATCTTGCGCCCATTTTCGGCACAATGCATGTACAGACAGTTCCGATCGGCATCATATCCGTAGTTGATGGCAACGGCATACGGGCGGTTTCCGGTACTGAGGGCCAATGTCAACCATCGACCGGTCCTCAGCAATTCCACCAAGAGCGCATGCTCCGTGATTTCCTTTTCCGTACGGCGCACATGATAGGAATTCATATTGGATGACTCCTCTCCATCAAAACGCTTCGCGTAGGGTAAAGTATACACTGGTTTCTCCGTCTTCATCGAATCCGATGTCCAGCCGAATATTGATGTTCTTGTTTTTTTCTACGGTATACCGGATCCCTGCACCCCCGGCGAAATGGGCGTCATCCGCCAGATCGGCAACATGCGGAGCGACATTGCCGCAGGCCGCGAATACGACGCCGCCAAATCGGCGAAACACGGGAAATCGATACTCGGCCTGCACAGCCCAGCGATTGGCATCGATGTACGTTCCCTCTTCAATTCCCCGCATGGAACTGCGTGTGGACAGGCTCGGAAGCTGGTAAAACGGAACATCACCATCGGTGGTCTCGAATTCAATGTTTGCAGCCACAATGTGCCGGGGACGAAATGAATGATAGATACGCAGATCGGTCTTGAATGCATCGTAGTCGAAATCGCTACCCATTTTCGCATCGAACCAATGATACACGGTTTCGACCAGAAAGCCGCGGGTTGGATAAAACGCCTCATCCCGAGTATCCCAGGTCAGGCTGAGACCGGGTCCGGATACGGCACCGCCGTCACATCCCGTCAAGCCGGATGTTTCCAGCCATGCACCGGACTCATACTGTTCCGGATCGACATCATCGTGATTCCATTCGATCCCGAGATAGAGTCCCTCGGCCATCTTGACCGCCCAGCCGGCACCGATCCGGAATCCACTGCTGCTATACTCCTCTTCGTAATCATCGGCATACCCCGGCGGCGGTTCGCCACCGATACCGAAAAACGTTTCTTTCCAGTCGCTGAAACCGATATTCAATTCAGCCAGAAACCGGTCCCCCCAGACATACTTGTCGCTATTGATTCCAGCAAAAAACTGCTCCTTTTCGGTATACACCGCGGTCAATGATGCCTGATCGGGACGCGCAGCGCTGCGCCGCGCGTTCCAGTAAACAATGCCCGATATGGCTCCGCCAAAGCCGGTTTCAGGTGAGTAAAATGGGACGATGATCGGCGCGATACCCCAATCGGGTTCAGTTGAGCGATCCAGTGATGTATCCTGCGTTTCACTTTGCACATCCTTCTGCGAATCCTCATAAGGAGGGTCCTGTGCAGCATTCTGTGCAGCATCCTGCGCAGCCGCCTGATGTGACGGCTCGGAATGCACCGGAGCAATGATTAAAAGGGCGATGAGACAAACGATCAGTCTGCTGACCACGCGCATGCTCACGATCAGGGATGGAGGGGGGAACGACGGTGCGGGGGTGTTGACGCGGAGCATGGCTGTCCTCCTTTCGGACGGGGACCCGGATTCACAGGCCCCGGCTTCGATACAATCTATCATTTTGACCATTTTCACTGCAGGATACAAGCCGATCTTTCCAACTGATCGGTTTTATTGGCGTTCAGTTTAAATTTACTGCGTATCACCCGATGGAATCCAGGATGACATTTGCCACTTCGTTATTTACACTGGTCCATATGAAGCGATTCACAACCGATCCATTGGCGGTGGCAACAGCAGGGGTCGTTCCCCTCCTCATGTTCGCTGTGGACATCCCGTCGGTGGATATGACGTCACCCAAGTTTTTCCTCGGGCTCTGTGCTTCCACCCTGCTGATGGCGGCGTACAGTCTTTATCTGCTCCGCAGCAGACCGCATGAAACAGCAACAGACCCCACAGCGGCAACCGGATGCTCCCGCCCCATATCCGGACAATGGATTTTGAGTCTTCTGTTCGTCATGAACCTGATCTGGCTGGCGGTTTCATTGGCTGGCCAGCCGATTATCACGCATGAAATCACCCGTATTCTGCCGGGAATGGGTGTTGCCCTGTTCTGGTGGTATACCGGCGTCACCCGGAAGCAGCAGCAGGTTGTTTTCTCGGTGGTTGCCGGTGCCGGATGGATGATGGCCCTGGGTGGCATCGCTCAGTTCGCCGGTCTGGATCCCGTGCCGTGGCAGTATTCATTCCAGGAGGGTGTTTTTTCCTTCATGGGACATCCCAACATTCTTGCACCTTGCCTGGTCATGGCACTGGCTGGGCAGGCAGCGGCAGGGACGGCGACGGTTTCACGGTACGGTCGCTGGGTCTGGTGGAGCATGATCCCTGTCACGCTGCTTGCCCTTCTCCTCACAAAAAGCAAAGGTGCCTGGGCGGGTGCAGTCCTTTCTCTGGCGATGTCGTCTCTCTGTCTCGGCCGCCGCCAGGTTCGCCGAACCGCATTGACAATCATCACGGTCCTGCTCATGGTTGCCGGGGTTTTCCTGATCGGACACGGGAGTTCCCGGGGACAGTTCCTGTCGGATCTGGCGCTTCGTCCGGCAATCTGGAAAAGCAGTCTGAACATGATCGACTCCCCGGTTCGCCTGCTGATCGGTCGCGGTCCCGGCACCTGGTTCATTCATTTTCCAGCCTCCCGAGGAGCTTCGTTTCTTCACCGCTTTCGCCGAACCGAAAATATCCGGCACGCACATAACGAATACATCGAACAGATAACGGAAAGCGGGGTGATCGGTACCGCTCTGTTTCTTTGTTTGACTGCCGGTTTTTTCTTCGATGTGATTCGTACCCGCAACTCTCGTCGCCTGACACCGTATGAAATCACCGCGTTTTGGGCCGTTCCGGCAGTCCTTTTCCATGCCGCCGTTTCAATCAATCTCCGCGGGTTCGCCCTGTGGACCGTGTTCTGGATATTCTGGGCTTTCTCCCGTGAATCCGGTCAGGCAACACCCGCACGGTCATCTGATGTGTTGGTACGACCACTCAATCACTCCCCCCGTTCGCTCCTGCTCAACCGGTCGGTTCCACGCGCAGGGGTCGTTTCATTGCTACTATTGACAGGGATTGTGTCGGCCGCAGGTGTCATTCCCGCTTTCGGATCGATGCGCAGCGCATCGGACCAGTATCAGGGCCGGGTTCGGATGGGGGGGGTGGACGGAGATGCCGCTGTCGCGTTTCTTACTCGGGCGGCCGACCGGAATCCGCTGAATCTCGATGCGCGATACGATCTGGCTGTTTCGCTGTTCGAATCCGGACGATATGGGGATGCAGAACGCACATTCGATGCTGTCCGACTGATCGCGCCTGATTTTCAACGGATACACATGAATCGGACGATCCTCTACCTGGAAGGGGGTCGTCGGGATAACCGGCCGGAGTTGTTTGCCCGTGCGCTGGCGGCTATCCAGCGAGAGCTGTTATTGAACGATGTCGATGAAAATCATTATCTTCTGGGGGCGGTGGAGGCGGCGCTGGGTGATGACGTTGCGGCCCGCGATGCATTTGAGGCGTTTCTTGTCCGGATGGACCGGAATCGGGATGATCTGAATCGGCTGGGGCAGTTGCGGGGAGCCGAATCTGTTGCGCTGGTTCGGCCGAAGAATTGGGAGATGCTTGAGCAAATGGAAGATGCGGCCCGCAAATGGATGATAGACAACCGGTGGTTACGGTCCCCAACCGAATGATTCGATGTCGATGGACCCGTAGACCTGCGTCATGGCTGCATCGGTTATCGCAGCGTACCACCGGATGTCTTCCGCCTGCCCGGCACCACCCGGCCAAATGAATGCCGGCACGATGTCCAACATGGTTTCACCGGGCGCAAAGGGACCGCTGTAACTGTCAAACGATGAAAAGGATGGTGCCCAGAATAGCGCGCCGAACACATCGAGAATAACGACCAGGCCGACATCCTCGATGGGATATGCTGCTGCGTTGACCACATGGGCCCGGCAGTGGAATATGTCACCGGGGGAAAAATACTGCGAAGTCAATTCAATACAACAATCCAGGGTTTCGACCCGGATAAATCGAGCGCGCCATGTGATGGTTTCTTTCCCCGCCATTGCGTTTTCCGGTATAATCATTGTTATCCGAATCCACTGCTCCGCCATCGGTTCCCATGCCAGTGTGACCTTGCCGGATGCTTCGATATCGACATCGGAGAGGAACCATGATTCTGCATCTGGCACCGCGAAATAAAACGTGGTGGGATCACCCGGAACAAGATCTGCTTGTCCTTGCCATGTCCCGGTGTCGGGATCCCATGACACGCTGTCAAAGAATCGGTCGTCGCCACCGGCGTGCCGGCTTGTTGTGACTGGTATTGGCAGAGCATCCAATGGTTTCATGTGCAGAAGCCGGCAGGCGTGGGGAGAAATGGATTTGATAGGTAACGGCCCGGATTTCCAGATGGCGACTGGCTCGCGACGCCAGTAATCGAAAACGGCCCACGGTTCTGATTCTGCATCGATAGTGGCTTTTTCCAGATCGATCGTCCACGGTGCGTCGCTCCAATTGACCAGCAAAAGATAGCGACCGCCATGTTTGTCCATGCGCCAGATTCGCGATGGAGACCGGGTCAGGACATCCAGGGGTACAGCTTGTCCATTAGCGGCCGGTATCACGTGTCTGAGCAGCTGGATACGGTCATTGGTCAGGGTATCCCATGGATCGCCCAGCATAGCGGTATCGCCTGCGAGGGCGACGAGAGAGCACCATGATTGGGCTTCGTCGGGAGTCAGAGGGGAGCGAGCGAGAAGCACATCGGGATCCATATCCCAGAAATGCCGGTACCACCACCGTTTTCCGATGGTATCGGCAGCAGCAACGAGACGGGACCATTGAGGTGTGGCATCTGATGCGATTCTCATGGCGTGGAAGGAACCGGTACTGAAACCGATTGGTGCACCGCATGCCAGTCGATACGCATTGGGGACAGCTAATTCGAGACCCTGTTTTCCCAGGTGAAACGCATCACCGCGTGTGGATCCGGGGTTTGTGTAGCAATTGAGCCCGTCAATGGAACGTTCTCCGGCGCAGCCATGGGTGAGAAAATCCAGAAAGGCGACGCCGGTTTCATCCGCGAACAGGATACCGGTGGTTTCTCGGACCTGGGCAGCGGCTTCGGGATGGGTCAAATCGAATGCATAGGCCCATGCACCGTTCGCATAATTGTAGCCGACGCATTTCGGATCGCCGGCGGCGTTCCGAATAAACCATTCGGGATGATTTTGAAAGACAATGGATGCACTATCGGCTGAAAAGGGTGCACACCAGAGGCCCGGTGTGCAGCCGAGATCCCGGATCCGCCGACCGGTGGCGGCTATGCCGTCCGGAAACCGATCCGTTGCCGTCCAGTCTCCCCAGGCCGTTTCCCATCCCCAGTCCACACGGATCACAGTCAGACCATACTCCCCGAACAGTTCCATCAGCCGCACGGCATTGTCCAGAATCAGATGTTCCGAGATGGCAGTGCCGTACGCATACCATGAACTCCAGCCACACAGCGACAGCGGCTGGGATGGCCGTGAAACCAGACCGCTCAGGCGATCACCGAAAACCGTCATTCCCTCGCAATCTCCTTGCCATGCGGAGAACACGGTCAGTTCCGATTGGATAGGATCACCATCAATCGACACGCTGTCGCCATCCTGAATCGTGGATATCGCCAAATTGTTTCCGTTGCAGGTCATCGTGTGCAACACGGAAAACCGCGTGCAAGTCGGGGAGACTAGAGCGAGGTTATTGTTCCCGGTATCGGAATGGATCCATGCGGACCAGTTCGATACACATGTTTCACGATAATCTGCCGTGTCGATTGGCCACTCAACGGATGGGCAGGGATCCCAGGAATCGAACCCGTTTCCAATGATGCGAAGGGTCTCGGGAGGTGTGACCGGAAAAGCGGCAGAGGTTGTGAAGGGGATGGTCTGAATCAGGCGGCTGCCGGGTTGATTGATGTCTGACCATGTTGTGATGATGGAGAACACGGGACCGTCGTACAGTGTGATTTGCAGTTGGCATCGGGGTTGACCGGAAGCGCAGAGAATATCAATCGTCAGGCGGTTTCCGGTGCCGAGACCGTTGGAGGTAGTGGAAACAGACCATGAAGCCAGTGTTCCGCCGGCTGATGAATAGACTGAGGAATCGAGAACCAGCGAGGCGGAGGCGTGGGTGATCACCCATGTTTCGGTGCGGATATCCCGGCATGACCACGTAGTGGATACGGGATCGAATGTGATACGGAGCGTTGCATTGTCGAGAGTCAGGGGCACCGATGGCGCGTGTGTATCGAGGGAAGCGGTTTGACCGGTTACCTGGATGATGAACAGGATGATAAACAGAAGGATCAGGTTTCGGATGGCTCGGGATGTGAGAAGGGTTACCGGCGTTTCCATGGCAAAAACCGCCGCAAGGTGCGGCGCAGAAGGCCGGATAGATCGCGTTCTTCGCGATGCATGGCTGTCATCATGGCGATGCGGTCGTGTTGAATGGGTGGAGGCGTCCGGCTCATTGAAACGAAAAACTCGAAGCCGGTCGTGGGAAAAGAGGACAGGATGTGGAGGCGGATAAAATCCAGTTCGGTCAAGGAGGACACGAGGAATGCAAACGAGGCTGGAGTGAAGCACCAGGCATGAAGATCAAAGTACTTTCCGGTATCCCGGATTTGGCGGATGAGCTGGCGTGTATCTTCGATGGAATGGTTCAGGCACAAATGCGGGCGTGCATCGGAGTTCCATCCGTGCCGGCCATCTGCGGTCACGTAGTATATAAAATGTTCGGCAGCGGTACCTGGCGAATGGATATGAGCCCGGTTCTCGTAGGCATCCACCACGCGGGCCAGACCGGTTAACGGCCGGAAATGGTCGAAGCAGTACCGCTTATCCGGGATCACGAGGGACAAAACGCCGTTCGGTGTCAACAGATTGTCGATATCTTGAAAGAAGCGGATCAGATCGGGCGTATGTTCAATCACGTGAGATGCAATGATAAAATCGAAGCAGTGGCATTGACCGACGGTCTGGGTCAGGGATTCGCCCTGCCAGATATAATCCACCGGTTCGATTCGGGATGGATCGATGGGATCGTTGGCAAATTTGGCTATCAATTCGGCTTGGGAACATGTATCGAGGGTTTGGATGCGGTATCCCTCGGACTTGGGCAGAATCGGCTGATAGCTCGGTCCGATTTCCAGACCGGCACCATCGGTATCAATAGCGAACAGGATTTTTTCCCGGCGGGTCAGTGTCGTGGCCATTGTGAAATCCTGCGTTGTTTATCGGAGTATTTTCTTGTTGCCGCGACTGATTCTCGGTGTCAAGAAATCCGCTTTGATGCTGGCATCACTGGTATCAAGCCGCCTCCGGCACTGATGTTGATGATATTGCTGTCGCTGACCCGGGCCATTCCACCAGCATATTCTCCATTGAATGCAAAAAAATTCATGTTGACTTTTTTCGGCTCGAAATGCAGCCCGGCATCGTCATAGACCGGCAGATCAATCTCAGGAATCGGAATATACTCTTGGGCCACATATTTTTCCTGTATAGCCGTTTTCAACACCGATTCCCAGTCCGCATCCGTCATGTCCCGGCCGATGGCGACATTCTTTCCACCATACAATCCGATGGGTTTCATGACCATGTTTTCCCGATTTTCCCGCAGGAAATCCAGCAATTGCACGGTACGGCCGCCATAAGTCGTTTTCCCGTCCATGACTAGACGCGTCCAGGGAATGTGCCGATCGACCACATCTTTTTCTTCATCGGTCAGTTTTTCAGCCATGGCATCGGTCTGAAGTACCGCCATCAATGATTTTTTTCCGGCCAGTTTAGAGTTCAGCGGGTTGGCCATGCAAATCGCGCCGGCTTTGTATGCGTCCCACAAGGCCCGATATTTCTCCGGATGACTGATCCACCACGCCGTGGCACCGCGGCGATACACCAACTCCACCGGCTCGCCGGCAACGGTCAGACCCCCGTTCTCAAACGCACAATCCTGTGGCTGCGCGATGATGCAATCGTATCCGCGATTCCGGAAATATTTCTGTAGAACTTCCAATTCGTTCATCGTCGGATCCAGATCGAACAAGGTGTGAATCAGGATGCGGGGATTGCCCATGCCGTCCCATCCGTAATCCCGGTAGCACGCCAGTAAACCCTGCAACACGTTTTCCATAAACGTGTCTTTCTCGAGCACATACTCTTCCTGGATTTCCTTCAATGGATATGTATCCATCAGCAGATTTACCTGGATATCGCTGTACCCTGGACCACCCGGCGTATCACAGTTGAATTCACAGAATTTCAAATCATCGCCCAACATAAAGGCATCCAGACGGGCATGCTGGATTTTGTTGGAAAACGGCGCTCTCACCCGGGCGAGTTCCTCTTCACCCGGAGCCAGTTCGAATAACGGCAGATACCGGGGATCTTCGTAAAACAGGTTTGACACCTTTTCCAGGCACCGCATGATGACGTTCGTGACCCGGCGGACCATGGCGTGTTGTTCCGGAGACATGAACGCCGGCTTCAGGAACGTTGGAAAGGGTTTCCCGCTGACCATACACCGCTCCGCCAGATACCGTTCAGCTAAATGGTTCATCAAAGCGGCTCCGGATCGGCCTTCCGTTTCCATCCGGCGAAGAATATCGTCGAATTTTTTTTCGATCTCCGTCACAAAGGCATGCTGCATCATTATCATCAATCTCCTGCTATCTGAGCATGTTCAAATCGAATGCCGCGAGGGCCGACATACCCGTAAAACGTTTCCCTCTCCCGGCAGAACCGGCAGTTCATCATTCCCTCTACCACATTTCCCGTTACGCTGCCACCCCGCAATGGAATGACGGATCCATCCGCCCGGAATTCATAGCCTACACGGATTTCTCCGAGATAATTCCCCGCCACGGGTTGAGGATCGAACGTCGAGAACTGAATCACCAGAATGACCCGGTCGCTGCTATGGAACAAGTCGTCCCAGGACAGATTACCCGAGGGGATATCAATATTCCCAAACTCGCCGGTGACCGGCATGGCCAGGTTATGCGCATGCTGGCACGTCGCCCAATACCGGGTCAGGATTCCGCTTTCGATTACCGGTATCCGTTGCCCTGGTGAGCCTTCATGATCGAACCGGTACGACCGGTGTCCGCCGGGATGAAGTGCATTGGAGAAAATCGTCAGGGCATCCCCCCGTGGTTCTTCCGGTAAAACCGGCCGACCGGGAACGAACAGTGCAGCGTCCTGATACTTGACCGCAGCACTGGAATGGTGAAGGAAATACTGCAGCAGGATGAACAGGTGATCACCTGTAAGTACGACGGGACAATTACCGCTTCGGGGTACCACGGCATGAACAGCATCCCGGGCATACCCAGAAAATCGGGCGATATCGTCCCGAACCGACACATACTGGGTTCCCGGCCGGGATTTCATCTCCCAGAATTCCGTATCAGCCGAACCATTCTGATACAGAAGACAGATATCCCACGTCAACTTGTCGGTCTCAATGGCCATATCCAGTCCGCGACTGTTCAGCAGACGTTCCTCGGTATGATCGATAAAAAATTCCGAACTGGCGACTTCCACATTGTTTTCCCGGTCGATGCCTTCACGCAATTCGTCACGCAACCGGTTGATTGTGTCCCATGGACGGTCCCGTATATCCGGATCCGTATCGGAAAAATCCGGATAAATCTGACCCGGGCCAGGCAACGGATAGGCCGGAATACCATGCAGGCGGGCCTGATCAACTGCCGCATCAATCCGTCCCTCCAGGTTCCGCTCACCCTCCACGATCTCCAGTTCCGTGTGCCCTCGCTGATCGGATGCGTTCATCCCCTCCATCGTCGTGAACAGCTCGAGCACCCACCGCCGCGACATCACCGCTCGAATGGCTTCCTGCTCTCCCAGACTCGTGTAAATCTGATGGCCGTCGCGAACCGATTCCCGCACGACCCAGTCCACGATTCGGCGATCCTTCTCAATCCGTGATCTGATCCGATCCAGCATGGTGCTACTCCTGTTGTCCGAACGCCGCCTGTACCGACGGAATCAGCCGACCCGCGCTTTCATCTTCAACGCAGCACCGCCAATGGCGACCTTGACCTGTTCCTTGTGCCCCTTCTGACACGTACCCAGACCCATGAATCCGACCGTATCGCCGGTCATCGATATCGATTTTAATAACTCCGGGACAAATCCCGTGATGACGATCGGTGAATACACCGTATCCGTCAATGCGCCGTTCCGAATCAGGATGGCATACGGAGAC